>JAGOUF010000001.1 GCA_018061385.1 Chitinophagaceae bacterium
ATATCAACTGAACAAATTGATAGTATATTTCCAACAGATTATGCAAGTATTTTACAACATATACAAAATATTGATGCAACCAATTATGCAAGAACAAGAAATTTTATTAATGGAGCTGTAACTTATTTATCTCCATACATTTCAAGGGGTTTTATCAGCCTTCCTCAAGTTAGAGATATTGTAATGCAGAACAAAAAATTATATGAAGTTGAAAAGTTGATGCAAGAATTGGCATGGAGAGAATATTTTCAACGCATTTGGCAATATCACAACAATGAAATTTTTACTGACCTAAAACAACCACAACAAGGTGTTCAACACCTTCAAATTCCGCTATCAATTGTACAAGCAACAACTACTATCGATGCTGTAGATGCAGGTATTAAACATTTATACAAAACTGGTTACATGCACAATCATGTAAGAATGTACACAGCAATGCTAGCTTGCAATATTGCTTGTAGCCATTGGAGTTTGCCTGCAAAATGGATGTACTACCATTTATTAGATGGAGACCTTGCAAGCAATACATTGAGCTGGCAATGGGTGGCAGGAAGTTTTAGTAGTAAAAAATATTATGCCAATCAAGAAAACATCAATAAATATTCTGGTAGAAATCAACAACAAAGTTATTTATCCTTCGACTATGATGCAATTACAAAAATGCCTATTCCTATTGCATTACAAGAAATTACTTCTATAGAATTAAAAACATTGTTGCCCAATTTTAGCTCTGTAAAAATAAATCCATCGCTTCCAACTTTAGTGTACAATACTTATAATATCGATCCTTTATGGCATAAAACTATAAGTGCAAATAGAATTTTATTGTTAGAACCCTTGCATTTTGAAAAGTATCCAATCAGTGAAAAAGTATTGAACTGGATACTTCAACTAGCTACAAATAATATAACGGATATACAAATTTTTTGTGGCTCTTTTCAAGAACTCATGAATGAAACAAAAGAGGGCAATGTTTTTTTTAAAGAGCATTCTACCACAACACATTACTGGGGTAATAAAGAGGAACGAGATTGGTTATTTCCTGAAGTAAAAGGCCATTTCAATAGTTTTTTTGCCTACTGGAAAAAATGTGAGCCTTATTTAAAACAGTTACAATAAGGTTCATTCATTTTTATTGTAAATTGTTTGCCAAAATTTAATTTGTAAATATTCTTTCAGCGATCCATTAAGTTACATTTGCACCACAATAAAATAAAATGGAATTGAAAAAAGGAAGTGACAGTTTTGTAATAATGAATGAATTGGTATTGCCCAACGATACCAATACTTTTGGCAATTTAATGGGTGGCCGTTTAATGTATTGGATGGATATTGCTGCTGGCATTGCTGCTGGCAAACATTGTAACACTCCTAGCATGACTGCAAGTGTTGATAATATTAGTTTTAAAACTCCCATTAAATTGGGAAATGTTGTACATATACAAGCTAAGGTTAGTAGGGCTTTTAATACATCTATGGAAATTTATATTAAAGTTTGGGGCGAAGATTTGTTGCATCAATATAAATACGAAAGCAATGAAGCCTATTTTACTTTTGTAGCTTTAGACCCCAATGGTAAGCCAAGAAAAGTGCCTGAACTTATACCAGAAACTGAAGAAGAAAAAAGGTTGTTCGATGGAGCTTTACGTCGTCGTCAGGTAAGATTAATTTTAGCTGGTAAAATGAAACCCAATGATGCATTGGAATTAAAAGCATTTTTTGATACAGACAATCATTAGTCTTCAAACACAAAATACAACCCAACAAAAATTATTGTAATGGCTATAGATGTTAGTCCATATAAAATCTCATAGTAAAAACTTGGTATTACATTGGCAAGTGTACAAACACAACTTATAAAGCCTAAAAATGCACCAATTGTTAAACAAATAAATCCGTTCATTTGTCTTTTAGCACCAAGTATTTTTTTATATTTTACCAAATATTCATCTACCAAACTTTCCTGTAAACCATTGTTCAATAAAGTAATTCTTACTTCTTCTATAGTATGGTTTTGTTGTAACCATTGTTGCATAGTAGTTTCAGTAATGGCAATATTTATTGACATGGCAGCCGTTTTTTTTATAATTGAAGCCATTAAAATAGAGATTTTTTTACGTTCATAAAGTATTTCAAAAAAAATATTTTATTTCCTAGTTTTTTTGATTTTGAAAAAAAATTAAAAAGAAATATTCACAATTGGCTAAATGCTGTGCATATTTATAAATATCAAGCAGCGTCAACCAACATTTTCTTCAAAAATCACTAAGTTTGTTAAGTATGAGTTGGAATGAAAACAAAGTAAAAATTGCAATATTAGATTTGTATGAAGGTCATGTAAATCAAGGAATGCGTTGCATACGAGAAATCATTAATACTTGGGCAGAACAAAATCAATTAGATGTTGCTTTAGAAGAGTTTGATGTTCGGTTAAATTTAGAAGTTCCCGATACATCTTTTGATGTGTATATTTCTACTGGTGGTCCAGGTTCGCCAATTGATAGCAAAGGAAGTGATTGGGAAGAAAAATATTTTTCATGGCTTTCTTCAATTGAACAATGGAATAAACAGCCATTCAATAAGCCCAAATATGCATTCTTTATTTGCCACAGCTTTCAATTGGTTTGTAGGCATTATGAGCTTGGCAATGTTTGCAAAAGAAAATCAACTTCATTTGGTGTTTTCCCAATGCATCAATTAGAAGAGGGTTTAGAAGAAGTTGTTTTTGAAGGATTGAAAGAACCTTTTTATGGTGTGGATAGTAGAGATTATCAAGTAATTGAACCCAACCATCCCAATTTAAGAGCAATGGGTGCAACTATTTTAGCCATTGAAAAAAATAGACCTCATGTTCCTTACGAAAGAGCATTAATGTCAATACGTTTCAATGAATATTTTATTGGCACACAATTTCATCCAGAAGCTGACGCAACTGGTATGACCATGTATTTACAAAGAGACGATAAAAAGGAAACCGTTATTGCCAATCATGGAGAAGAAAAATGGAAAAGTATGTTAGAACATTTAAGCGATCCAGATAAAATTCTTTGGACCTATTCTTGCATTTTACCCAACTTTCTAAATCAAGCTATTGGCATTACTGTAGAGGCATAAATTATTTTAAAATAATCATTTAAAAATCCTCTACATTTATATAGAGGATTTTTTATTTTCACGAATATATGTTGTAGCAATACTTTACAACAATTCTAAACAAATACTTAGAACGATAAACTTAGTTCATTATGGTTCCATCAATTAGAACAGCTTATAACAGCAACTTTACACAAGCCAAATACGAAACTTTTTTACAAGATTTATATAGTAAACATTCGGGTGCTTTAGATTTTAGAATTGCCGAAACGCCCATTTTTGTTGATAAAGCTTTTAAAGAAAAAATATTGAGTGCTTGCGAAAGCATTGTAGATGTTATTACTGGCTACAACTTTAAAACACTTACATCACATGCAATTCCTGCAGATGTTAGAGTACCCAATGAAAATGATTTTAGCCATTTTATAGCTTTTGATTTTGGCATTTGCGAAAACGAAAAAGGAGAATTAGAACCTCAGTTAATAGAAATGCAAGGCTTCCCAACTTTATTTGCATATGAAGTTTATATAGATATTGTAACGAGAAGGCATTTTGAAATTCCCAACAATTATTCTGCATATTTAAGCAACTTAAATGAAGACAGTTATATTCAATTGTTACGAGATATTATTGTTGCGAATCATCAACCAGAAAATGTTATTTTATTAGAAATATTTCCACACCAACAAAAAACTAGAATAGACTTTTATTGCACTCAAGATTATTTAAACATTCCAGTTATTTGCTTAACAGAATTAATTAAAGAAGGCAAGAAATTGTATTATGAAAAAGATGGTAAAAAAATTGAGGTAAAGAGAATTTACAATAGAATTATTTTCGACGACTTGCAACAACAAACTCCTGAAGTACAAGAAAAAGGAAAATTGTTAATTGAAGATTTAGATGTAGAATGGGTGCCACATCCAAATTGGTTTTATAGAATTAGCAAATACACTTTGCCATTTATCGATCATCCGTATGTGCCAAAAACTAAGTTCTTAAATGAAATAAATGAGATTCCAACAGATTTAGAAAATTATGTTTTAAAACCTTTATTCTCATTTGCTGGACAAGGTGTTGTAATAGATGTTACACCAGAAGATATTGAAAAAGTACAAGATCCTGAAAATTGGATTTTACAACGCAAAGTAAAATATGCCGATGTAATTGTTACTCCTAACGAACCTGCAAAAGCCGAAATTCGTATTTTTTATTTTTGGAAAGAAGGTGAAGAAAGACCAATAGCCACCAACAACTTAGCTCGTTTAAGCAAAGGTAAAATGATTGGGGTACGTTACAATAAAGACAAAGAATGGGTTGGCGGAAGCTTAGCTTATTTTGAAGAATAAAATATAATTGAATACACTCAAAAGTTGACTCCTAAAAAAAGTCAACTTTTTTTTTATTTTATTAAAACCAAAATTATTCATCCACCGTATGTATTTCTGTTATGGTTTAGCAACCTGTTTTAATATCCAATGTACTCTATGAAACAACGTAAAATCCTATCCAATATCTTATCGAAGCTAAACTAAACACTCAGTAATTTTATTATAAAAGCCCCAACAATTTCCATTTTTGGGGCTTTTATAATTGCTCAAAATAAATTTTTATTCAGCTAAATCAACAATCATTGCATCATCTTTTAAGTTGAAACTTAAAGTGGCATTTTTCTGAAATCCGTGCAATACAATTTTTACTGTATTGAATTTAGAAGTAAAGCTTCCCTCCTTTTTTTCTAACAATAATTTATTTGATAAAGCATCGTACACTATATTTCTTTTATAGAAAATATTTTTTTCGTAGTTATAGGTTTCACCGTCATCTTCATAATACATAAAGTTTGTTGGCTGTATTCCTTTATACACATGCAAGTACAAAATGCCATCGCCTTTTTCTTTGGTATGTTGAATGGTATTTTGCATGGGTAAAATTGAACCTTCTTTAATAAAAACAGGTAAATCTTCCAACGGAGTTTTCACCAAATAGCTTTCTCCACCTTTATACAATTTATCATTGCTTTGTTTGTACCAATTAAGATTTCCTGGCAAATAGACTTCTGTAATTGTTTGAGTAGATGTACATGGAGCAACCAATATTTGGTTGCCAAATAAAAATTGATTTTCATATTTTCCATCGTACACTAAATTATCGAAAGTGTATTCAATAGGCAACATTCTATTAATAGGTATTCCTGTTGTATGAGCTTGATAAAATGAGCTGTATAAATAGGGCAACAATTGATAACGTTGCTCTAATATTTTCCTAATTTTTATGGTATTGAATTCGCCAAATAACCAAGGTTCTCTAAAATTATAACCAATATGAGTATGGTTTCTAAATAAAGGAGAATAGACTGCTAAACTTAACCAACGAATAAACAATTCTGGCGAAGGATTTCCAATAAATCCGCCAATATCCATACCAACATAAGGCACTCCACTAACACCCATACTGTTCAACAAACGAAAACCCAATAACATGTGTTCATCGCTGCTAACATTATCGCCGGTCCATTGAGCTGCATATTTTTGAATACCCGAATAAGCAGCTCTTGTTAATACAAACGGACGTTGTCCATTCATTAAACTTTTTGTTCCCTCGTGAGTTGCTTTACTCATTAACAACCCATAAGCATTTTTAACAGTAAACAATGTTTTCTTATTTTTTCCTTCTCCAAATTCTATCAAGTTGGGGAACTCTCTTCCCCATGCTGCAGGTTCGTTCATATCGTTCCAAAACCCTTTAATACCATTGTTTACATAAGCATCTTTAAAACTATTGCCCCACCATTTTAGAGTTGTTTCTTTTGTGAAATCTGGGAAGTGACATCTTCCTGGCCAAACATGTCCTATATATTCTTTTCCATTCGGATAAGTTACAAAAAGCTTTTGAGCTAAGCCTTCTTCATAAGCTTTATATCCTTTTTCAATTTTAATTCCTGGGTCAATAATAGTTACCATATCAAAGCCCATTTGCTTCATGTTGGTCATCATTCCTTTTACATCTGTAAACTTTTTGCTCCAGGTAAAAATTTTGTAATTGTCCATGTAATTTATATCGCTTACAATTACATCGGCTGGCAGTTTTTGCTCTCTAAAAGTTTTGGCAATATTGAGTAATTGTTCTGGATTATCGTAACCCCAACGGCTTTGTTGAAAACCCAAACTCCACAATGGAGGCATCGGAGTTCTTCCTGTTAAAGCTGTATAATCTTGAATAATTTTTGCTACTGAATTTCCACCAAAAAAATAATAATTCATTTCACCATCATCGGCTCCAAAATGAAAAATTTCTTCATCGGCTCCACCACCAAAATTGAAATAAGATTTGTGTGTATTGTCAAAAAAAATTCCATACGTACTGCTATCATGTATGCCAATAAAAAATGGAATTGTAGAATATAAAGGATCTGCATTGGTTGCATAAGCTGGCACATCACTGTTCCAATTGCTATAAAAATTTCCTCTCCTATTTATACCACCAGTTTTTTCTCCCAAACCAATAAATTTCTCATCGCTGTGTAGCTTTTTATAACAACTTATCTGATTGCCAAACCAACTAATTCCTAAGTTGGCATCATCGCCACAAAGCAACTTTCCGTTGTTGTTGTAAATATTTATTCTGAAAGGTTTGTTTTGTATTTCTACTTTAAGTGCAGCAGTTGTATAAATACTTTTTGCACCAGTTTCGCCAATATTATCTTCTGCAACATTAAAATTATTGAAGGTTTCGGGGTTTTCAATGGCAAACGAAAAATCGCTAGTTGGTTTTTCTTTGGTAACTCTAACTCTAACAGTTGTAGCATTAATAAAACTAATTTCTGCAAAAGCATTGGTTAGTTCGTAAGCATAACAAATTCTATTATTTTTTGTGTAGGCAGTTACTTTTTTTACACTACCAATTTGCTCACTCAATCTGTTGAATTGAGCATTGGCAAATAGTACAATCATGGAGCAAATAGCAAGCAATATTTTTTTCATAGTGTTTTTTTACACATTGCAAAATACTGCTAATTGACTGAGGAGAAAAATAAAAACTCATTAGTTTAATTACCCCATCTAAAGCTATCAGCTTCCAATCCTGCTAAATCTAAAACTCTATCAACAACAGTAGCAGCAACCGCATCAATGGTTTGTGGTTTTGAGTAAAACGATGGAGTTGCTGGGCAAATAATTCCACCAGCTAAAGTAACAGTTTCCATATTTTTAATGTGTACTAAATTATAGGGCGTTTCTCTAACCATTAAAATAAGTTTGCGTCTTTCTTTTAAAATAACATCGGCAGCTCTTGTTACTAAATCATCGCTAATGCCATTAGCAATTCTACCTAAAGTGCCCATACTACAAGGTGCCACAATCATAATATTATACCTAGCCGATCCCGATGCAAAAGGAGCATTAAAATTGTATTTATCATAGTATTCAACATCATAATTCTTGTAATCGTCGTTTCCCAATTCTGTTTGCCAAACTTCTTTTGCATTATTGCTCATAACAATTCCTAAGGCATCGTATTGAGATTTCATCTGCATTAATTTATCCAACATTACTTTGGCATAAATACTTCCACTTGCACCAGTAATGGCAATTGCTATTTTGTTCATGTATAAATTTAAAAGATTGTAAATGTACAAGAGTAACAATAATTCAACCATAGAGTTCATTTTAAAAACATTTATGTAACAAGCTGTTTACATTCCATTTGGCTTTCTCGGCGTCGCACCATTCAAGTTTCTAAATATATTTCAACATTTTTTTTGTACAATGCAACCTTTCATTTTAGTACAGCGTCTTTAATATGGTTTTTCATAGAATATTGGATTAAAACAGGGTTGGATTTCTATCCATTGCCCTTTTTTTTTGCCCAAAATTTTCTAAAATTTTTTTTAGCTCGTGCAACTTTTATACAACAATTTGCTTCTTAATAATAGTGAGTGTTTTTTAATCAATACTTGCTTTAATCCGTACTTTTTTCATTTCACTAAATAATTTGTGAAACAAAAAACTCCAGCCTGTTGAAGGGTGCAGGAGTTTTTTAATTTTAAACCATGTTATTGTACTACCATCAATTGTGTGTTTCAAACCAAACAGGTGTTGCATCATTGTGTACAGCATTGTAGTTAATGGTTAATTCTTCTCCAGCAACAATATCTCTTACAGTTTTAATGCTCATTGTAGCAGCAGCATAATCCATTTCATACTCACAGTTAGATAAGTAACTATGGTTGTACATTGAAATATAACCCATGCCCAATGCAGCTTTCTTTTTATTATTTCCCCATTCAAAAATATAATTGTACAACATTGTTCCTTCAACAATGCCACGTTCGTTGGCATTTAAAACAAGTACAGGAGAAATTTCAATTGTAGTATTTGCAGGTATATTTTCAGCCGAAAAAACGCCTTTCCCTTTTTTACCACAATCGCTAATAAATAACATCGAAAGAATCATACTCAGTTAATTGCGGCGAATGTACTGTTAAAACATATTGATTGAATTTTATTTTGTTGGATACATTTTAATTGTACAAATAAGAATATTTATATTGCACACATGAGCATGGAATTAGAACAAGAAGACATTTTAGAACAATTCAAACAACTAATTACAACCGAAGATAAAATTGCAATTCGTGATTTTTTAAATGTTCAAAACATTAGCGATGTTGCTGAATTAATTTATGCTTACCCCGATGATGAAGCTACCATTATTGCCAACATGGCCATTCACAGAGCTTCGAAAGTTTTTAAAATACTTGACTTTACTACTCAAAAACAAATTATAGCAGAATTACCTAGCAATAAAACTGCTGAATTATTAAATGATTTACCAGCCGATGATAGAACAGATTTTTTAGAAGAATTACCTAAAACAGTTATTCGTGATTTAATTAAACTATTAGATCCTAATGAAAGAAAAATCACTCTTTCACTATTAGGCTATCCTGAAGATAGTGTTGGCAGATTAATGACGCCAGATTACGTTTTTATATATGCAGAAAATACCGTTGAAGAAGTATTTGAAACCATTCGTAAGTATGCAAAAAACAGCGAAACAATTGATGTACTTTATGTAATTAATGAATATGGTGAGTTATTAGATGATATACGTATTAGAGATGTAATTCTTGCATCACCCAGAAAAAAAGTAGAAGAGCTTATTGACGGAAGAGTGGTTGCTTTAAATGTTAACGATGATCAAGAATATGCCAGCCAAGTTTTTAAAATGAACAACCGTGTGGCATTGCCAGTTACAGATGATAACAATAAATTGTTAGGCATTGTAACCATTGATGATATGCTTTGGGTTGCCAATGAAGAGTTTAGTGAAGACATGCAAAAAATGGGTGGAACAGAAGCACTAGATGAACCTTATTTAGACATGCCCATTTTAAAATTATTTAGAAAAAGAGTAGGCTGGTTAATTGTATTATTTATTGGCGAAATGCTTACTGCCACTGCAATGGGCTTTTTTGAAGATGAAATTGCAAAAGCTGTTGTGCTTGCATTATTTATACCATTAATTATTAGTAGTGGTGGCAATAGTGGTAGCCAAGCTAGTACACTTATTATTCAAGCAATGGCAGTTGGAGAAATTACCATATCTGATTGGTGGAGAGTTTTACGAAGAGAAATTATAAGTGGATTGTTATTGGGTACTGTTTTGGGAATTATAGGTTTTATACGTGTTGCTGCTTGGCATGCAATCATTCCAACTGTGTATGGAGACCATTGGATAATGATTGGTTTTACCGTTGGTTTTAGTTTAATAGGTGTTGTACTTTGGGGCACTTTAAGTGGCAGCATGTTACCAATTATATTAAAACGTTTAGGTGCTGATCCAGCAGTTTCATCAGCTCCTTTTGTTGCTACTTTGGTTGATGTAACAGGGTTAATTATTTATTTCAGTTTTGCATACTTATTTTTACAAGGATTGTTGTTGTAATAAAAAAGGGATTAACTGTGTTAACATAGTTAAATCCCTTTTTATTTTCCCCTATTAATTTTCTACAATCAACTTTTCAGTTCTTACCTCAATCCCATTGTTAAAATGTACAAAATATATTCCAGACGTAAGTGTACTTACATCAATACTTTTTACACCATATTGTAGTTTACCTAAATTAATATTTTTAACCTGCTTGCCTAATACATTAAAAATAGCAACAGTTGTATTTAATTCATTTGGCTGGCTATAAGTTAGTTGTACTTTGCCTTTTGCAGGGTTTGGACTTAGTTTAATACTTAACTCTTTTATACTAGATGCCAGTTTTTCTTTAGCATTAAATACCAAACTGAACCTATTATTGATGCTTGTTGTGTTATTGCTAATGCTAAAGCTGTAGGTATTGTCATTCGTAATATCTGTTAAGGTATTGGTTAAAGCATCTTTTAAATACAACTTATTATTACCTGTAATTGCATTGAGTGTTTGGGTATTAAACGAATAGCTGCCAGCTACCAAATTATTAATACCCAATACCACTTCTCTCTTTTCTGCTTGCCATGCTTTTAGTGCTGTACCATGATAAATGCTGTATTTGTTTTGTTGCGTATCTACTATATATAAATCTTGTGCTCCTCCGCCTAAATTATAGGCATCATACTTTGCATCAAAAACATCGGTTACCGCATCATCGCCAAAACGCACTACTACTTCATCAGTATCTTGCGTAGTTTCATTTATGAGTGTAAGACTTATTCGATTATATATAATATTGTTTGTTCTAAATACAGTGTTGGTAGGATTATTTGCAACTTTATCAGCTTCTTGCCAACCTAAACTTGGGCCTACTGCATTTGTTCTTACAAAAAAACTACAGTAGGCTTCTATATATTGGCTACCTCCATTAGCTGCACTATTATTAATATAAGTACCATAATTACCTCCATTTAAACTAGGCCTATATGTATAAATAGCATCATTTACATTGGTTCTTGTTACTAATGTCCAATCTACATTACTAGCATAAGGATTGCTAATTAAATTCCAACCTTTAGTTCCTGAAGTGTAGGATAAGTTTTGTGTAAAATCTCCCTGACGTAAAGCTCCTGTCATACTAAGGGTTACATTATTAGGTGCTGGTGGATTGCCTGTAAAAATATTTGCTTGCCCTTTGCTACCTCTAATTAAACCTCTAAACCCTTGTCCTGCTAAAATTGTGCTTATAGCATTGCCACTCGTTAAAGCAGTCCAACCTGCATCATTTAGAGCACCATTTCCATTGGCTTCTGTAAACGTAAAAGCTGATGGGCTATTAGAAGTAGTGGTTGTAAAACCATTGGCATTACTGCCTGTTATTGCTCCTGTTATATCTATATCATCTGTTAGCTCTGTAACATTCATTGCTGTACTAAATGGATGCCCTAAAAATCTGAACTTTCTTCTACCTACACCACCTAATATAAAACGTTGCACTGTTACATTGCCACTTATATAACCTCCTGCTGATGTACCTGTAGCTACTCTTGCAGTATTGGTTGAAGTGCTACTTAAAGTAAGTTTACTATTGGTTGTTAATATAGCACCACTATTTACAGTTAATGTTCCATTAAAATCAAAAGCTGTGCCTTGTAAAGCTGAATTAGCAGCAATGATTAAACTTCCTGTACCTGCTATGCCATTGCCATTATTAGTAATATCTCCATTAATAGTGGCAGTTATACCAGTAGTTGTTAAAGAAGCTCCATTATTGATTGTTAGAGTTTTACAAGTAAAACTGCTAGGAGCAGTATTACTGGCAATTATTGCATCTACTGTAGAAGTTGGAGCAGAGTTACTCCAAGTAGAACCATTCCAAGTGGTATTTGTGGGTGCTGCAAAAGTGCCAGTAACTTCAATTAAATCAATCCCCAATTCTTCTGTACCACCAGCCTGATCGAAATTTAGCTTAATGGTTAAAGATGTTCCTGTTCCTGCAATGGAGAATATATATTTTGTAAAATCCAATCTGTCACAATAAGTTACTTCAGCACCATCAATAGCACCATTTAAATTTTCATCAATTGTTAAACGACCACCAGTAACAGCATTTCCCATAAATCTACCTACAGTAAAATAGTTAACCCCATCAAAGCTTGCTTTAATATTAATTGAATCCGAAACCTCCCATCTTACATTATTATTGTTAGAAGTAGCTAGATAAAGTGATACTTTTAACGTGTTGTAATTGGTTACGTTAATTGAACTAGTGGTTATATCACCTGGTGGATTTGCATTAGGAACAGGTGTGCTGCTTCGAATATCTTCACCGGCCCAATAATAAGTACCTTGTAAATTGGTTAAAGCAGTTCCGTGTCCTGATGCACATGTGCCAGGAGGCAAAGCTGGATTGGTATTGGTTCTTAAAAAAAAATCTGGATTTGCTCCAGGAGAACCTGAACATAAATTAAATGTATTACTTGTGTATCTCGAACCTTCACCATCTGTTTCAAAGCTTTCCGAAAAAAGAGTAGTTTGTGCATTACTATTAATAAGAAAGACACATACACAAATAATTGATAGTATTAGTTTTGTACGATACATCATATAGATTTTAAAGATGTTAGGCAATAAAAACTAAAGTAAAACTGTATTGGTTATAGTGGTTTAATAGATTTGATAAGTGATGACCAACATTATATAAGTGATAGAAAAAGGGTATCTCAGGTTTTCTGAAATACCCTTTAAACTAGAAAATTTGTTTATAGTTTAATAATTTTTGTTCTTTGCCCATCGCTCAATTGAATTATATAAACTCCTTTGCTCATTTCATTAACCTTGCATACAGTTAAGCCGTTTAACAATATGCCTTGCTGTATAGGTTTACCATGAATTGTTGAAATTGTGTATGAAATTGGCTTAGTAATATTTTCTCCTAAATCAATTGTAATCGAATTGCCAATTATTGGGTTTGGATATACACTTAATTTAGTAATATCTAGTTTAAAAGTTACTGCTATAATTTTACTGTATTTAAAACTTCCATCATTATCAAAAATTTGTAATCTATAATACAGAGTTTTTACATTTAAGCCACTCAAGTCGTCAATAAATTTATAACTATTATTTCCAATACCAATTGCTTCAATACGGTCTTTGTTTTTAAATTCAATACCATCACTGCTCTTTTGAACTATAAAATAAGTAGTATTAATTTCGGCAATAGTTTTCCATTTTAGTTGAATTGATTTTTCTTGCTGTTCAACTGTAAAATTTAAACTGCTTAATGGTAATGCAGTGTTACAAGTAAAAATGCTAGCACTAACTGTTGACCCAATGCCCAATTGTCCATTGGTATTGCTACCAGTTAAACAGGTACTAGTTCTGTTAGGTGTAATTACACTTGTGTGGCTATTGCTTGCTCCTCCACCTATTTGTAAACCAATTATATTAAATTGTGAAGCCACTATCACTGGTGTAGAACTATTTGTAGTTGTTCCGTTTCCATATTGACCACTTAAGTTACTGCCCCAAGCCCATAAAGTTCCATCACTTTTTACAGCAGAAGAATTTATAGAACTTGCCGAAATATTTATCCATTTATTGTCTGTACCAATTTGTACAGGGCTGCTTCTTTGTGTGATTGTACCATCACCTAATTGACTGCTTGAATTCCAACCCCAAGCCCATAATGTACCATTACTTTTTAAGCCAATTGTATGAGATGCACCAGCTACAATTTTTATCCAAGTATTGTCTGTACCTATTTGTATAGGGCTAGTTCTTTGAGAAGTTGTTCCATCTCCAATTTGTCCATTTAAGTTCACTCCCCAGGCCCATAAAGTACCATCTGCTTTTAATGCTAAACTATAATTTGCACCAATGGCAATACTCGTCCAAGTATTATCTGTTCCAATTTGAATAGGACTATTTTTGGAAATCACAGTTCCGTCGCCTAACTGACCATTTACATTTTTACCCCAAGCCCATAAAGTACCATTTGCTTTTAATGCAATGTTGTGATATTCACCTGCAGCAATTGTAGCCCAAGAATCGTCTGTACCAATTTGAATAGGAGTAGAAGAGTTGGTGTTTGTACCATTACCCAATTGACCATTGTTGTTGTACCCCCAAGCCCATAAAGTACCATTATTTTGAATGGCCATAACATGTTCAAACCCAGTTGTAACTGCAATAAAGTTTGTATCTGATTGTATTTTAACTGGCGAAGTTTTTGAGGTTGTTGTACCATCGCCTAATTGACCCCTACTATTGTTTCCCCAGCTCCAAATAGTACCATCAGTATTTAAAGCAATTGAATGATTGGCTGCAAGTGCAATATTTAAAATACCTGATTGCCTAGAACTTGTAGTAACGGGATTTATTTTTGACACAAAGTTGCCAATACCTAATGCACCCTCAAGATTATTGCCCCAAACCCAAAGAGAGCCATCACTTTTTTCGGCAACACAATGTCTAAATCCTCCATCTACTTTTACCCATTTATCATCTGTACCATTTTGAGTGGGTATAGATTTATCAAGTCCCGTGCCATCACCTAATTGACCATAGTTTGAATTATCGCCCCAAACCCAAAGTGTACCATTGTTTTTTATAGCAAATGATGAATATGCTTGGGATGCAATGTTTACCCACTTTGTAGTACTTGCAATTGCAACAGGTGCATTTTTATTAACAGTTGTACCATCACCTAACTGCCCATTATTGTTATAACCCCAACTCCAAAGAGAACCATCAGATTTTAAAGCCAAAGTATGAAAATAACCACCTACAACATTTATCCAATTTGTATTTGTACCAATTTGTGTTGGCACTAGTTTGTTAGTAGTTGTAGCATCGCCCAATTGACCATATAAGTTATAACCCCAAGCCCAAAGCGTACCATTTGTTTTAATAGCAAGCGAATGAGAATTTCCAGCTGAAATGTTTGACCAACTATTATCAGTGCCAATTTGTGTGGGCAATCTTTTTACAGCAAGTGTATTATCACCTAGTTGGCCAGAAGCATTGTCGCCCCAAGCCCATAAAGTTCCATCGCTTTTTGTTGCAATAGTATGGTTAGAACCACATGCAATGCTTGTCCATTTATTATCTGATCCTATTTGTGTTGGTACCAATTTGTCAACAGTTCCACCATCTCCTAATTGCCCATAAATATTATCACCCCAAGCCCAAATTGTACCATCAGACTTTAGGCTAATTGTAAAATTTTGCCCTACACCAACACTTACCCATTTATTATCTGTACCAATTTGAACCCAACTGTTTGTATTAACCAACGTTCCATTCCCTAGTTGTCCATAATTATTTTGTCCTGATGCCCAGAGTGTTCCATTTGCTCTAATTTCAAAACTACTTTTTGAATCTGGACCAGAAAATAAACGCTGATAATTGTTTCTTGCACCACCAATATTTTTATTTGAATTGTTTTGTGCAATTGTGGTGGTTGAAACTATTAGGAAAAACAAAATGTAAATCAACTCAGTTTGCTTGAAAATAGAAAATTTTAAAAATATATTTTTAAAGAAAGTTTGATGCTTTGTTTGTGTGTTAAATTGTATCATAATTAATCGTTTTAATAATTAAACCTACAATTGTTAGCAGAGGTTACTTTTTTACATTTTATAACTGAATGAATGTATTTGGCAATTGAAAAATTGCTTTTAAACACTTGAAGTTTGTGTTTCAAAATTGATAAGTAAAAAAAGTATCTAAAACGCTGCACTCGTAAAACAGAACACATCACTTATATAACGATGTGGTAAAAAAGAGCAAGCTGTTTTAACTTGGCTATTCATAATTTATTATTGTATGATAATTGATACAATTGATAGTCAAACTTTTTATTTAAAGAATAACGAAAACCAAATATTGGGCAGCCTCATTTATTTAAAGGCTGATTTTAGTGAGGCAACTATTGAAACAGATAAAAAATTTGTGTTGCAGTTGATAAGTGTAGGTACTTGGACTACTTACTTGTTGCATACAGGTAACAATATAAATTTTGCAACTATTAAAGTAGTTTTAGGAGGAGAAATAAGTATTAAAATGTGTAAGGATAAAAAATAATTTTTCAAAAAATCAAATAACTGGAAATTAAGATTATCACTTTATAAAAGTTCAACTGAAGAAGTATTAACACTTTTACCAACGCTTAATTGGTTAAAACAGTCGCATGATTTTATTATTCAATTAAACGAAGAATTTGAAAATGAATGTAATCCTTTACTTATCTTACAAGCATTACATTGTGCAAACTGTAGTTTAAGTATGATGATTGATGGTAAAGTACCAGCATTGGTTAGCCTATAATTTTTTAAATATGTATAAATACTGTTTCAGTTTCTTCTTTTTACTTATGCTAAGTACAAATATTTTTGCACAGAGCAATTGTAATTGTAAAGAATATGATGTAGTTAAAGGAAGTTCAGATAGCTTAAATGCGATTAAATTACTGTCAGTAACCAGTTTGCCTTGTAAAGCAAAAGGGTTGGAAATGATGGGAAATTTTATGGCAGAACAAACAGAATTAGATTCTGCTGAATATTACCTATCAAAAGCGGAACAAACTTTTCAAGCCTTAAAATGTAGCGATAGTTTATTAATGAGTTTGTACGAAACTTGGGCAACTGTTTATTATAAGAGAGCCAACTTTTCGGCTGCTCAAACATATACATTGAAAATGCTGCATTGTGCAGAAGTTGCAGGTAATATGTATAAGATGGCTACATGCAATACTATGATTGCACAACTGTTTAATCAAACAAATCAAGCTGAAAAGGGAATTGACTTTACACGAAAAGCGGTTGTTTTATTACCAAAAATGAAAAACAATGCTGAAAGAATGCATTTGCTTTTTTTGTTGGCAAAAAGATTTTTATGGCATTACCAAGATACTAAACAAATCACAAGTTTAGACAGCTCCAAACTGTTTACATTTTCCTTATTATCCTTAGCAAAAAAAGAAAACAAATTTTATTATATAACTAAAGCGTTTAACAATTTGCAAGGAATTGCCTTTGAGTTAGAAGATTATAAACAAGCATTACAATTAACAGATAGCTCTTTGGCTTACACAACAAGCACACAACATATTGATTTACGAACAATCTATTTTGACAAAGCAGATATTTTAATTGAACTGTTACAATATGATGAAGCATTAAAGTTTGCAGATTCATCATTACACTATGGCAACAAATTTGCAAACTATGCTTATGTAGCCGAAAATTATGCTTTATTAGCTAGAATTTATGAGTTGAAAGGCAACTATAAAAGTGCATATAATTATTATAAGTTAGAAAAAAATATTACTGATAGTATAAGAAATATCGGCCAAATAAAAGCTGTTTCTGAGCTAGAAAAAAAATATTCACAAGTAAAAAATGAAGCAACAATAGGAGAGTTGTCAAAGAAAAAGCAATTGTATTTAATGCTTGCCCTAGTGGCATTTTTTGCAGTTATTGCTATTGCATTTTATCTGCGACAGCAAACTTTGAAACATAAAAAAAATATTTTAGAAACTGAACAACGATTGAATAGAGCCAGAATGAACCCACACTTTTTTTTTAATGCTTTAGCTACGCTACAACAAGTTGCTTTAAATGAAAATGATGGACAAAAAATGGCAAGCAACCTATCGAAGTTTAGTAATATAATGAGAGAAACTTTAGAGAGTACTTATAAAGAATATATTACTATTGAGCAAGAGATAGATTTTTTAAATGAGTATTTAGAAGTGCAAAAAATTAGGTTTCCTCAAAAGTTTCAATACTCCATTTTTGCCGATGATTCAATTGAAATAAATGAGCTTTTAATTCCTTCGATGATTATTCAACCATTTGTTGAAAACAGTATTGAACATGGTTTTGTTGGCATTGATTATGTTGGGGAATTAAGCGTTCATTTTATACAAACAAAAGATGAAATTTGTATTGAGATAAAAGATAACGGTGTTGGCCTTCAAAATGTACTTAAAGAAAACAATCAACATATAAGCAGAGCAAGCCAAATAATTAAAGACAGAATTTATTTATTAAATATTAAGCTTAAAACAAAAGCTGGTTTTAGTATTGATAATGTGACTGAGAAAAATGGAGTAATTGTAAAAATACATTTGCCTTTAATTTATAAAACGGATACAAATAATTAGTTTGTACTTTAAATAAGAATATTGGTATGAAGATATTGTTGATAGATAATGAACCACAAGTTAGAAATGTGCTAAAAAACATGGTACTTAATTGGTCTAATGGCTTACACAGTATAGAAGATGCTGATGGTGTAGCTAGTGGAATAATTGCTATAAACTCTTTTGTGCCAGACATTGTTTTGTTAGATGTTGAAATGGATGATGGCTCAGGTTTCGATTTGTTGAAACAAATTGAAAACCCATCATTTCAACTAATATTTACTACTGCCCACAACAAGTATGCACTGCAAGCATTAAAGGCAAGTGCAATAGATTATTTGCTAAAACCTATCGACCCTTTTGAACTAAACAATTGTTTAGATAAAGCCATAAAAAATATTAAAACAACATCATTACAACAACAGTTAGTTGTTTTAATGAATGAACTATCTCATAAAAATGAAACTGAGAAACAAATTGTTTTAAAGGATATTGAAAAAACTTATTTTATTAAAATAATGGATATACTTTATTGTGAAGCAGAAGGGGCATACACAAAATTTTATTTGGTGAATAGTGATCCAATTCTTGTTTCTCGAAATTTAAGATCTTATGAAGAAGTGTTAACACCATCGGGTTTTATTAGAACGCATCATTCTTGCTTAGTAAATGCAGAAAAAATTAAAATTTTTGACAGAAAAACTGATAATGGTACTTTAATTTTAGAAGGAGGTTATACCATTCCAGTATCTCAGCGAAAAAAAGATTTTGTGATACAGTTTCTAGAAAGCAAATCAGTTTAAACAATAAAAAATGGTTATGATTTTATACCACAAGCATTTTCTTCATTTAAATACTTCTTTTGAAATTTTAATTAAACCTTTATTCCTTCCCCCAACCCCATTTTAAAAAATCGGGTAATGCTTTTTGCCAAGTTGGTACATCATGCTTTCCGTCTTCAATTAATACATATTCTATATGCTCATCGGTGTAACCTTTAGCTTTTAATTCTACAATTAAATCTAACGCATCATCAATACTATCAATAATACCATTATTATTTCTATCTGCACTTTCGTCCATTGCACCACATTGTATATAAAATTTTAACCATGGGCACATGGTTCCATTTCTTATTTGCAAGTGCATTAATCTATCCATTTCGTCGTCGTAACCATCATCATATCCTTTTCTTCTCCACCATAAACTGCCACTAAATATGCCTACTTTATTAAATTCACTAGCATGATTCCAAACAATATCCAATGCACTTAATGCACCTAAAGAAAACCCAGCAAAAGATTTTTCTTTAAAAGATGGAATATGATACATTTTACGAATAAATGGCAACAACTCATCAAAAATAAATTTTGTATATAAGCCAGCTTTATTGCCAAAACCTTTGTAATCTGCACTATAAGCAATACCATATTCACGTTTTCTTTCATTGCCACAATGCAAACCAATACAGCATAAAGGTTGTAACAATTGTTCTTTAAATAAATCGTTCAACATTTCGTCGAATGGCATTTTCACTAAATCTTGACCATCATTAATAAACAACAAACTCATACTTTCAGTTTGTTGTACTTGTTGTGGCAAATAAACATCAAACAAAACATCTCTCTCTAAATACTGTGAGTTTAAGTTGTGGGTTTCAACAACCAAATGTTCTAAGCTAGTAGTTTTATCTGTGGGCATATATTCAAAAATAAGGGAAAGCAACAAAAAAAAATTATAGGTTTTTTATAAAAAATATTTTTTTTCAACTAACTTTCTCTATATTCATTTTCAATATTTCAACCAAAACTAAATTACATTTTTTGGTACTCATTTAAACTAAATATTATGAAAAAAATTGGCGTTTTACATGGTAAAGAAAGAAGCTTTCCTGAAGCATTTGTTGAAAGAGTAAACAGCAAAAAAATTCCTGGAATCATTGCAGAACCTGTACGCATTGATAAAGTGATGCAAGGCGAGCCTTCGGAATATGCTGTAATTATTGACAGAATAAGCCAAGATGTTCCTTTTTACAGAGCCTACTTAAAAAATGCAGCATTGTGTGGTACAGCCGTGATTAACAACCCTTTTTGGTGGAGTGCCGATGAGAAATTTTTCAACAATTGTTTAGCTACAAAAATTGGTGTTCCAGTTCCCAAAACAGTTATTTTGCCTTCAAGAGATTTGCCAGATGATACTTCGGATGAATCTTTTAGCAACCTTTCTTACCCTTTAGATTGGGAAGGTATTTTTAAGTACACTGGTTTTCCAACTTACATGAAACCCTTTGCTGGCGGTGGTTGGAAGAATGTTTACAGATTAGATAGTATTGATGATTTTTTTGAAAAACATGCCGAAACAAAACAATTGGTTATGCTTTTACAAGAAGAAATTGTTTTTGAAGAATATTATCGTTGTTATTGCATTGGTGGAAAGCATGTACGTATTATGCCTTACGAGCCACGTAACCCACACCATTTACGTTATGTAGCCGATTTTTCTCCAACACCAGAGAAGTTAAAAGAAATGGAAGATATTGTGTTGCGTATTAACCATTACTTAGGTTACGATTTCAATACTGTAGAATTGGCTTTACGCAATGGCGTTCCTTATGCAATTGATTTTTGTAACCCTGCACCAGATGCTGAACGTACAAGTGTTGGAGAAGAAAACTTTGCTTGGGTAGTAGAAACTGCAGCCAATTATGCAATTGAAAAAGCTCAAAGTTTTGAACCAGGAAAAGACAATTTAACTTGGGGAAAATATGTACAACACAGTGCAGCAAAAAAAGCTTTGTATAAATAGTAAATAATTGTGCGACGCAACTGAAGCAACAATATGTAGCTTCAGTTGCGTCGCACTCTTGTACTTTCTGTTCATTACTGAGCAAAATAGAGTATGCATAAAATAATTGCACATAACAATGAAGATATTTTAGTAGAAGAACCTTCTGCTAATTATAGTTATACTTATGCCGATTATTTGCAATGGAAAATTGAAGAACGCATAGAATTATTTAAAGGAAGAATACTTAAACTCTCTGCTCCAAATAGGTTTCATCAAGAGGTAAGTGGAGCATTGTATGTTAATATTCAACAATTTTTAAAGGGTAAAAAATGTAAAGTGTATGCTGCACCTTTCGATGTTCGTTTACCCATTCAAAATAAAAAGAAAGACTCTGAAGTAACCACAGTTGTTCAACCTGATATCTGTGTTATTTGTGATGAAACTAAATTAGACGATAGAGGTTGTTGTGGTGCTCCTGACCTTGTTATAGAAATTCTGTCTCCTGGCAATTCTCGAAAAGAAGTTCGATTAAAATATGATATCTATGAGGAAGCTGGAGTATTAGAATATTGGTTAATCAATCCAGTTGAACAAAATCTTGTTGCCTATTCATTAGATAATTCAGGTAAATTTTCAGGAGGAAAAATGTATGCTTCTGGAGATTTAATTTATGCTACTTCAATTGAAGGATTAACCATACCAATTTCAGAATTATTTGAAAATACCTAAACCCAAATTATGGCAAATATAAACTTTAGACATTTTACACTTGGCGTTGAAGAAGAATACATGGTAATTGACCCAGTAACAAGAGAATTAAAAAGCCATGAACAAAAAATTGTACAGGAAGGGCAGAAATTAATTAAGGATAAGGTGAAAGCCGAAATGCATCAGGCAGTTGTAGAAGTTGGAACAGATATTTGTGCCGATGTAGAGGAAGCGTATAAAGATGTTGCCACTTTACGTGGTACAATATCTCAAATTGCTGGCGATTTAGGTTTATGGGTTGGTGCTAGTGGTACACATCCTTTTAGCCATTGGGAAAGCCAGTTAATTACCGATCATGTCCGCTATAGCCAAATTGTTAACGAATTACAAGAAGCTGCCCGTAGCAATTTAATTTTTGGTTTGCATGTACATGTTGGTATGGAAAATAACGATTTAGCCATGCACATTGCAAACAGTGCAAGATATTTTTTACCACACGTTTATGCACTAAGTACCAATTCCCCTT
>JAGOUF010000182.1 GCA_018061385.1 Chitinophagaceae bacterium
GAAGATGAAAAACTTAAAATTGATATTTACAGAAGTGATGCTGAAAAACTGCAACTTTTTACTAAAATGTTACGAAGAAACAAACTACTTAAAACAGTTTCAATTATAAAATAATCAATTTGCAACATGGATGTATTGGACGAAGATTTACTTAGTTTTTGGAGAACAATGAATCAATATAACGTTCAATATATAATGGTTGGTGGTTTAGCAACTAGATTTCATGGTTATAATAGAACTACCGACGATATTGATATTTGGATAAAAGATACCATTATCAATCGTCAAAATTTTAGAAAAGCATTTAGTGAATTAGGCTATGGAGATTATCCTTCTATAGAAACCATGGAATTTGTACCTGGTTGGACTAGCTTTTATGCAGCAGGTGTAGAGTTAGACATAATGACTACAATGAAAGGATTAGAAGATGAAGATTTTGATGCTTGCTACACTATGAGCAATAAAGCTATCATAGAAGGTATAGAAATCCCATTTTTACACATTAATCATTTGATAGCCAATAAGAAAGCTGTAAACAGACCCAAAGATTTGTTGGATGTAATTTATCTTGAAAAAATTAAAGAAATAAAAGAAGAAGAATAACATTAAACTTTCTTCAAAAATTCCAATTTGCAAATCCCTTTATTTAGCATTCATACCCTTATCTTTGCCGCAAATTTAGAGATGGTTATGGTGTTACGAAGCATGAAATCTTTGCTGGTATTGGCTTTTAGCCTTTTTACTATTCTTTTTTCAAATACATTGTTTGCAAATGATACTACCCAAAATCATGTTGCCGAAAATCCTGTTGTAGAACATGAAGCAAAAGAAGGAGGGTTTAATGTTACTGAAACTATTTTAGAGCACATTAAAGATGATCATAGCTGGCATTTATGGGGTCATACTTCATTGCCATTGCCTGTAATTCTTTACTCTGATAAAGGAATTGAATGTTTTTCTTCAGCTAATTTGGTAGATGAACATCATGAGCCAAAAGCATTTCAAGCCAATTACAACTACAAGTTATTCGAAGGCAAATTAAAAGTTGCCAATGAAGATGGAACTTTGAATGCAGAATTAAGTAAGAAAGTTTGGGATTTTTCTATTACCAAAAATGTAGCTTCATTATTTGTTTCGATTTTCTTAATTCTAGTAATATTTTTATCTGTTGGAGCTGCTTATAAAAAAAGAGGAGTAACATCGGCACCTAAAGGTTTACAATCTTTTATGGAGCCAGTTGTATTATTTGTTAGAGATGAAGTTGCAAAACCAAACATTGGTCATAAGTATGCTAAATACATGCCTTTCTTATTAACTATTTTCTTCTTAATATTATTCAATAATTTTTTAGGTTTAATTCCATTTTTTCCAGGTGGAGCAAACGTTAGTGGAAACATTGCATTTACAATGACCTTAGCAGTTTGTGTTTTTATTGTTGTAAACTTAAATGGTAACAAAAGTTATTGGGAACACATTTTTTGGATGCCAGGTATGCATTGGAGCATGAAGTTGTTTTTAGCACCTATTGAATTAATTGGTGTGTTTACTAAACCAATTTCATTAATGATTCGATTGTTTGCCAACATTACTGCTGGTCACATTCTTGTACTAAGTTTAATTTGTTTAATTTTTATATTTAAAAGCGTATTTGCTTCGGCTATTGCTGTTCCTTTTGCAGTATTCATAGGACTAATAGAATTATTGGTTGCCTTTTTACAAGCTTACATTTTTACAATGTTAAGTGCAATGTATATTGGCATGGCTACAGAAGAACATCATCATGTTGGAGATCACGAACCACATTATAACGAAGCTTAAAATTTTTTTCATTCACAATTTAAAACGTAACAAAATGGTATTAGGTGCAGTTGTAGGAAGCGTTGCCGCTATTGGAGCAGGTTTAGCAGCTATTGGAGCTGGTATTGGCATTGGCCAAATTGGTAAAGGTGCTGTTGAAGGTATTGCTCGTCAGCCGGAAGCTGCTAACGACATTCGTGCAAACATGATTGTTGCTGCTGCCTTCGTAGAAGCAGTTGCCTTGTTTGCTGTGGTAGTTGCCTTATTGGGTAATGGTTAATCCACAAAACCGCTTGTACAGGCTTAAGCACAGGGCAAACAGCCTGTACATTTTTAGTTTTTAAATTTGAACAACTTATTTATATATGTTATTAGAAATAAACCCGTTGGTATTGCCAGATATTGGCTTAGTATTTTGGAACACAATTGCTTTCCTTATCCTATTAGTAGTATTAGGTAAGTTTGCTTGGAAGCCAATGCTAAAAGGCATTAGTGAAAGAGAACAAGGTATTGAAGATGCTTTAAAAAAAGCCGATAAAATGAAAGCCGAAATGGCAACCATGCAAGGCGAAACTGAAGCTTTAATGCAAAAAGCCCGTGAAGAACGTGCAGTTTTAGTGAAAGAAGCTAAAGAACAATCAGATAAAATGATTGCCGAAGCTAAAGACAAAGCTAAAAATGAGTACGATAGAATTTTAGCTGATGCACAATTGGCAATTACTCAACAAAAAAATGCAGCTTTAACCGATGTTAAAAATCAGGTTGGTGCATTGGTAATTGAAGTAAGCGAAAAAATATTGAGAAGAGAATTAAGCAATAAAGCAGACCAAGAAAAGCATATTGCTGAATTGGCCGAAGGTGCGAAATTAAATTAAAAATAGTTACTCGTTGCTAGTTGCTCGTTAACATTCATTAAGTGTTAGCCTTTTATTAGTAACGATAACGAGAAACGAGAAACGTTCTTTATGCAGAATCCACGTTTAGCAAATAGATACGCAAAAAGTTTAATTGATTTATCAATTGAAAAGAATGAACTAGAAGCTGTATATACTGATATGAAGTATATGCAAGCTGTTTGTGTTGGTAACAGAGATTTTGTAAACCTTTTAAAAAGCCCAATAATTAAGGCTGATAAAAAAAGTAGCATTATTAATGCAGTAACTGCTGGTAAAGTAACTGAAATTACAAAATTGTTCAACCAGTTATTGATAACAAAAGGTCGTGAGAGTGAATTACCAGAAATAGTAGAAGCTTTTATTGAACAATACAATGCTATTAAAGGCATACATATAGTTACATTAACTACAGCAACAGAAATTAGCGATACAGTTAAAGCAAATATTGAACAAAAGGTAAAACAAGCTCAAGGTATTGCTAATATTGAATTGCATGCAAAAGTAGACGAAAGCATTATTGGTGGTTTTGTATTAGAGTTTAACAACAACTTAGTTGATGCTAGTATTGCTAGAGATTTAAGAGATGTGAAAAAGCAATTTGAACAAAATGTTTTTGTTGCAAATATTAGATAATGTGACTTGTGAATAGGGAGTGTGTTGATGATAGAAGAACAGAAATTTGAATGGAGCGTCGCCGTCAACAGTTGATGATTGTTAAAAAGTTGGCTACATTCAAAATAAATAAAAAATAGTTTTTTAATTTATATAATAATAATTCTAGTATATGGTAAACATTAAGCCAGATGAAATATCTGCAATATTAAGGGAGCAATTAAGCAACTTTAATGCACATGCCGATTTAGAAGAAGTGGGAACCGTTTTACAAGTGGGCGATGGTATTGCTCGTGTATATGGTTTAAACAATGTACGTAGTGGCGAATTGGTGGAATTTGAAAATGGAGTACGTGCCATTGCATTGAACTTAGAAGAAGACAATGTGGGTGTGGTATTAATGGGTGAAAGTGGTGCAATTAAAGAAGGTGCTAAAGTGCGTAGAACAGGACAAATTGCCTCTATAAAAGTAGGTGAAGGTGTTGTTGGACGTGTAATTAACACACTTGGAGAACCAATTGATGGTAAGGGACCAATTACTGGAGAATTGTATGAAATGCCTTTAGAGCGTAAAGCTCCTGGGGTTATTTATCGTGAGCCAGTTAAAGAACCTTTGCAAACTGGTATTAAAGCTATTGATGCAATGATTCCTGTGGGTCGTGGTCAACGTGAGTTAATCATTGGCGATCGTCAAACTGGTAAAACAGCCATTGCAATTGATACCATTATCAATCAAAAAGAGTTTTTTGCAGCAGGCGAACCTGTATATTGTATATATGTAGCCATTGGACAAAAAGCAAGTACGGTTGCTGGCGTTATGAAAACTTTAGCAGACAATGGTGCTATGGCTTACACAACTATTGTATGTGCTAGTGCTAGTGATCCTGCTCCTCTTCAGTTCTATGCTCCATTTGCGGGTGCTGCAATTGGTGAATTTTTTAGAGATACCGGCCGTCCGGCATTAATTATTTTCGATGATTTATCTAAGCAAGCGGTAGCATATCGTGAGGTTTCTTTATTGTTAAGAAGACCTCCAGGACGTGAAGCTTATCCTGGGGATGTATTCTATTTACATAGTCGTTTATTAGAAAGAGCTGCAAAAGTTATTGCTAATGACGATGTTGCTAAAAACATGAACGATTTACCAGAATCAATTAGACATTTAGTAAAAGGTGGTGGTAGTTTAACTGCATTACCAATTATTGAAACACAAGCTGGTGACGTTTCTGCTTACATTCCTACCAACGTAATCTCTATTACCGATGGACAAATTTTCTTAGAGGGTAACTTGTTTAATGCGGGTATTCGTCCTGCCATTAACGTAGGTATTTCTGTAAGTCGTGTGGGTGGTAATGCACAAATTAAATCCATGAAAAAAGTAGCTGGTACGTTAAAATTAGACCAAGCACTTTACAGAGAATTGGAAGCGTTTTCTAAGTTTGGTGGCGATTTAGATGCTGCTACTAAAAACGTAATTGATAAAGGTGCACGTAACGTAGAAATATTGAAACAATTACAATACTCTCCAATGAGTGTTGAAAAGCAAGTAGCTATTATTTATTTAGGTACACAAGGTTTACTACGTGATGTTGCTGTTAAAAATGTAAAAGCATTTGAAGAACATTTCTTACTTGAAATGGAAAACAAAATGCCAGAAATATTGGCTGAGTTTAAGAAAGGTCAATTAAACGATGCAAGTATTGCTAAAATGGTTGAAATGGCTAAAGGGTTAGCAGTTCAGTATAAATAAGTAATTTTTAGAATTATATTAAAAGGGTTTTGCAGCAATGCAAAACCCTTTTTGGTTAGTAAATATTAGTTGCTCATTAATAATAAAATTATTTCAGCTATAAATATAGAATTCAATTCGCCAATAATCTCCCATCTTATAGGCATTAGTTTAATAAAGAATATTACATTCGCTACCTATAAAAACATTTATGGATTTAATTATTCAAGGTATATCAGATTTATATTTTCAATGGAAAAAAAATGTTCCAGAACGAATAGAAAAACTTCCACAAAGTGGTAGTGATAGAATTTATTTTAGAATATTCAATGCCAACGAAACTTATATAGCAACTTATAATTTAAATGTTCAAGAGAACAACACTTTTGTAATTTTTTCTCAACATTTTGTAGAGCTAGGCTTGCCTGTGCCAGCAGTTTATTGCATAAATAATGAGCAAACCATTTATATACAAAAAGATTTAGGCTCCGATAGTTTGTTGAATAAACTGGAACAACATGGTCACAATGATTATGTATATAGTTTATTTAAAAAAAGTTTACATGCACTAGCAGCCATACAAATTAAAGGCGATCATG
>JAGOUF010000184.1 GCA_018061385.1 Chitinophagaceae bacterium
GGATTGTTTATTAATGAATTAGTATAAGCTTGTGCTACTGCTAAACGATCATAAGGCACATAACCAAGTTTAGGATCTTTGGTCATTCTAGCATTTTGCTCCATCCATTTATCCATGCCATATTCTGGAACACTCATGCCTTTTGGGATAAAACTTTTATCTCTTTTAAGGGGATTTTTTTCTTCCTTACATGAGAATACCACCACAGCAAAAGCAATTAAAATAATGTGTATTATTTTTTTCATTTTTCGTTTTTTTTACTTTAAAAATTAATCCTCTTTTTTTTAAATTGAAGCTGATTAATTGGTTAGCTTGTACAACTTATACAATTTAACAAGATGAACGGTTTACTTTAAAGTTTATTTAGAAGTAAACAATTCTTAAAACTATGGTTACATTGTACGTTGTAAATTTATAGAATCAAACTTACAAGTGTTCATTTTGTAGAATTAATTCGTAAAATTGTTTATCGCTAAATTATGGCAGGGTTGTTGAATTTAGTGGTATTATAAAACACTTTGCAAATGCGTAAATTTTGGATGATATTTATTTTGTTATTCAGCATAACAATTGCTTACAGTCAAAAAAACTGTAAATACCAATTAATTGGTTACAAAACAATACATTCTGGTGGAGCAGCAATGGTTGATGAAAACGGAAAACCACAACGCAATCAAACCACTACATACAATGTTTTTATAACCAACACAACTTCTACAAAACCTAAAATACAATCTGTTTGGCTGAATAAACAGCAATACATTTTTTCAATTGAACTAGTAAAAAAGTTGCCAATAATTAGAAACAACAATGGAAAGCAAGATACTTTAGTAAAAAAAACGGGATTGTTTGTTTGGGAATTGATCATTAAAGAAAAGAGTAGCCTAAAAGGTAAAGTATTGCCTTCTATTGCTGAAAAAAATGAATTGGTGGTTGTACTTCCAAATAATAAACTTAGCAAAAGAAGCTTAACCGAATTGGTAGGTACAATGTATGAATAACGTTCCCGTAAATTTTATTCACGGTTGTAACGGGCATTTATTAAATTGTGCAAAATAATATATTAGCCATATGTTAGAACCCTGGAAAACCGGCAAGGTTATTAAAATTGCACACGTAAACTCAATCATTAGAAGATATTGGATTGAGGTTTTAGACACACCAATTTTTGATTTTAAACCTGGACAATTTGTAACATTGGATTTGCCCATACATGAGCAAAAAAACAGGCGATGGAGAAGCTACTCAATTGCTTCTCCACCAGACAACACCAATGTGTTTGAACTAATTATTGTATTGTTAGAAGGTGGTGCTGGCACAACTTATTTATTTAACGAGGTAAACGAAGGAAGTTTATTAACCCTGCGTGGTCCAGTTGGTAAATTTACTTTACCAGATCCTATTGAAACAGATATTTTTCTTATATCTACAGGTACAGGCATTGCACCATTTAGAAGTATGGTAAAATTTGTATTAGAAAATAAAATACCTCATAAAAACATTCATTTTATTTTTGGTTGTAGAAAATTTGCAGATGCTTTATACCAAGATGAATTGGAAGAATTGCAAAAGCAGCATCCAAACTTTTATTACCATCCTGCATTTTCTAGAGAAGAAGAAGTGCCTACTGGAATGTATAAAGGTTATGTACATACAGTTTATGAAAGTTTGTTACAACAAAACCATACAAATGCACGTTTCTTTTTATGTGGATGGAAGAATATGATAGATGAGGCCAAAGAAAGAATTTTAGCATTAGGGTACGATAAAAAGGATATTCATTTAGAATTATATGGATAGAATATTATTTATTGCCATTGAATGAAAAACGAAAAATTTAAACAAATCTGTCACTTTTTTGCAGGCATAATTTTATTGCCTGTGGCTTTTAAATTGTTTGAACAGAAGAAGTTTATACCTTGTTTAATTTTATTGTTTGCAGGAATGTTTTTTATTTTTGTTTCTGCAACATTTGAGTGGGTAGAAAAAAGCATTGGCAATGTAACAAAACTTATATTTTTAGTAGAGTGTTTTGTATTTTTTTACACTACATATTTACAGTTAGAAGCTGGAAAAAAAACACCCACTTTGGCTTTCGCTTCGGTGGGTATTGTTTATTTATTAATTTTCTTATACTACTTATACGGGAAAGAGAAAAATAGAAAACATAAGCATCGTCATAAATCGCATAGAAAACATCACTCTATAGATGATGAAGAAGGGAATCAAAAAAACGGTTCAAAAGAAACCATTGATTAACCTTTACAAACTTCCTAAAACCAGTTGCTTTACTTGGCTTAATGCTACACGTTCTTGTTGCATTGTATCTCTGTAACGTATGGTAACCATATTGTCTTCTTTGGTTTGATGATCGATGGTAACACAAAATGGTGTACCAATTGCATCTTGCCTTCTGTAACGCTTACCAATAGCGTCTTTTTCTTCATAATAACATTTAAAATGAGGCTTACACTCATCTAGTAATTGTTTAGCAATTTCTGGCAATCCATCTTTCTTTAACAATGGTAAAATGGCCAGTTTAACTGGGGCTAATTTTGCAGGAATTCTTAAAACTGTTCTACTGTCATTGCTACCATCTTCTTTTGGTATAATTTCTTCATCATACGCATTGGATAATATCAATAAAAACATTCTATCTAAACCAATCGATGTTTCAACAACATAAGGCACATAATTTCCGTAAGGTTTTCCTGTTTCAGGATTTACGTCATTGTCAAAATATTGTTGTTTCTTTTTACTGAACAATTGATGTTGGGTTAAATCAAAATCGCTTCTGCTATGGATACCTTCAACCTCTTTAAAGCCAATTGGAAAATCAAACTCAATATCGCAAGCTTCTTTGGCGTAATGTGCTAATTTAACATGATCGTGATAGCGATATTTTTCTGCAGAAATACCTAAACTTAAATGCCATTTCAATCTTTCTTCTTTCCAGTATTGATACCATTCTCCTTCAGTACCAGGACGAACAAAAAATTGCATTTCCATTTGCTCAAATTCTCTCATTCTAAAAATGAATTGACGAGCAACAATTTCGTTTCTAAACGCTTTGCCAGTTTGTGCAATTCCAAAAGGAATTTTCATACGAGCAGTTTTTTGTACGTTTAAAAAATTTACAAAAATGCCTTGTGCAGTTTCGGGTCTTAAATATACTTTGTTGTCTTCTGGATTATCGCTGCTAATGGCACCAAATTCTGTAGAGAACATAAGGTTAAACTGACGAATATCTGTCCAATTGGCTGTACCACTTACACTACACTTTATTTGATTTTCATCAAGTAGGGTTTTTAAGCCTGCAAAATCTTCTGCAGCCAACAACTCATCCATTTTTTTTAATAAAGCAAACTCTTCTTCTTTTTTTCCTTCGGTTGCTAACTCATCGGCTTTTGCTTCAATTAAATGATCTACACGATAGCGTTTGTTGCTATCCTTGTTGTCAATCATTGGATCACTAAAGTTATCTATATGTCCACTTGCTTTCCAAGTTGTGGGATGCATAAAAATAGCAGCATCAATGCCCACAATGTTTTCATGCATTTGGGTCATGCTTTTCCACCAATAATCACGAATATTTTTTTTCAATTCACTGCCATAAGGGCCGTAATCATACACAGCACTTAAACCATCGTAAATTTCACTTGATGGAAATACAAAGCCATACTCTTTGGCGTGAGAAATAATTTGTTGAAATCTGTTTTCTTGTTGAATGCTCATAAGTTGGCAAACTTATAGAAAATAGCATTATTGAACTCTATATAAACAAGATAAAAACAGGCTTTTAAGAAGTGATGAAACTTTGAAGTTTTGCAATTTGTAGCTCTAATTGCTGATTTTGTACTTCTAATTTTAAAATACGAGAATGATTTTTTGCAATTTGACCTTGATATCCTCTGTATTTATTGGTATTTTTTCCTTTTATATAAGCCACTGTAAAAAGAATACTTATACAAAAAAGTAAGGCTGCAACACTATAAGGCCATAACATTTGGAGTAACATGCTTGTTGTATTTAAACTGTTTGTTAAAGACGTTTAAATACACTCAAAAGGTTGCAAACAATAAATTTAGTTGAATTCGATTATGCAGATTTTGAATATTTTAGCGAAGCTTCTAAATTGTTTATTTGATGCTGAAGTTTATCGTTCAGCACTTCTAATTTTAAAATTTTAGAATGGCTTTTTGCAATTTCGCTGGTGTATTCTCTAATTTTAGCTTTTGATTTTAGTGAAAAGTAAATCTTCATAAGCACTGCAAAAATTGCTAATAAAATAAGGCATACACCTATAAGAATAATTGGTTTTGCAAGTAGAATAAACATAAAATTAGATTGGAGTATTGAATATGTTTATTACAAAACGAGTTACTGTAGCTTTTTATTGTTTTTGTGCCTATCAAAATCACGAATATTTTTTTTCTCGAAATTTTTAGCTAAAGCATCTGTAAGATTAACGCCTGTTTGATTGGCCAAACAAATCAAAACCCATAAAACATCGGCCATTTCATCGGCCAATTCTTTGTTTTTATCAGTTTCTTTAAACGATTGTTCTCCGTATTTTCTTACCATTAAACGAGAAAGTTCACCCACTTCTTCCATTAAAATGCCCAAGTTGGTAAGCTCGTTAAAATAACGAACGCCAATGGTTTTAATCCACTCGTCAACTTGTTGTTGTGCTATTTCTATGGTCATAATCTATTTTTTGAATGAATTATTCTTTGTTTTTAGAATCAATAACAATGGTTACTGGTCCATCATTTAGTAAACTTACTTTCATATCGGCTCCAAAAACACCAGTTTCAACTTTTTTGTTCAGTAGCTTTTCCAATTGCACAATCATTTGCTCGTATAATGGAATTGCAATTGTTGGCTTACTTGCTTTTAGGTACGATGGTCTATTTCCTTTTTTGGTAGATGCATGCAACGTAAATTGGCTAATTAATAAAATATTGCCATTTGCATCTAATAAACTTTTGTTCATTACCTCGTTTTCATCATTAAAAATTCTAAGATTAATTATTTTGTTGCATAGCCAATCAACATCTTCAGTTGTATCGGCATCTTCAATTCCAACTAAAATGAGTAAGCCCATTTGAATACTACCAACTACAACTTCATTTACTTTAACAGATGCTTGTGTAACACGTTGTATCACCACTCTCATAATTTCAATTAATTTTATGGCATGAAGATAGATATTAGCCCAGAAATTTTTTTTAAAACTGCACGTAGTGGTGGCAGTGGTGGGCAAAATGTAAACAAGGTCGAAACAATGGTAGAAGGAAGATGGTTGGTTGAACATTCTACTTTGGTAAACGATGACCAAAAACAATTGATTCAAGAAAAATTAAGCAATAGAATTACTGCCGATGGACATTTATTGGTAAAATCTCAAGCAGCAAGAACACAACTAAGCAACAAAACAATTGTTGTTCAAAAAATAAATGAGTTAGTACAAGCAGCATTGCATAAAAAGAAAAGTAGAATTGCCACTAAAATTCCGAAGGGTGTAAATGAAAAAAGAATTGAAGTAAAAAAAATAAAATCGAATCAGAAAGGCAACCGCAAAAAAATTAAACCAGTTGATTATTAAATGAA
>JAGOUF010000183.1 GCA_018061385.1 Chitinophagaceae bacterium
CATTTGCCAATCAACTAAATTTAGTGCCAACATTTGGCTGGCCTGCATCCGATGTTTTGTTGATTTCTGATGGCATTAACCCAAGCCCCTTGTTGTTGCTGGGAAGATTGTCTGCAGTTAAACCAACAGAAGTAAATAGTTATTTGCAAAAAGTAAAAGAATACGAGGCTCAATCTGCAAATCCAACACAAACGATAGCCAATAAACTTTGGATGAAAAATATTATACACGTTGCAGGTAGCAATGACCCTGGTATTGAAGGGTTGTTAATTAATTACTTGGATGGCTACAAATCAATTCTAAAGGATACACTTTTTGGAGCCTATGTAACAGATTTTAATACAGTTGCTGCAGGTGGTGGAGCAACGCCTGTTGTTGTAGAAAAAATGAAAAATTTGTTTGCAGAAGGTATTTCTTTACTTACTTATTTTGGACATAGTGCAGCCACTCAATTGGATTATAATTTAAGCAATCCATTTGATTATAGCAATCAAGGTAAGTATCCAATGTTTTGTTTAAATGGCTGTAATGCTGGCAATTTTTTCGATTATGATACTTCTCGATTGTCTAACATTACATCGTTCTCAGAAAAATTTGTATTTGCCAATCAGCGAGGTGCAATTGGTGTAATTGCTAGTACACACTTTGGATTAACGGGTTATTTAAATGCTTACACACAATCATTTTATCAATCGCTTAGAAGTGCAAATGGATACAATAATTATGCTTCAAAAAACATGCAGGATGCTGCAGCAACATTGTCTAATGCCGATTTTTTTGCTCGTATGCATGCAGAGCAATTTTTGTTACATGGAGACCCAGCAATAAAAATTTATGCTCATGCTAAACCCGATTTTGCAGTTGAAGCACAAACTGTAAGTGTTAGCCCATCTGTATTATCTGTTGCTGATACTAAGTTTACGGTAAAAGCCAAAATATACAATTTAGGCAAAGCCCAAATGTCAAGAGCTGCTAATGGTGGCGACTCATTGCAAATAAGTATTAAATGGCAACGAGCCGATGGAAGTATAGAATATTTGTTTAAAGGATTTTTGAAACCGTCTATTCGTTATGGGGATTCAATAATTTTAGATGTGCCAATTGTGCCAACAAGAGATAAAGGAAACAACTGCATCACTGTTTTGTTAGATAGTTTGAATCAATACGATGAATTGAGTGAAGCCAATAATGTTACAACAAATTGCTTTTTTATTTTTGATGATGACGTAAAGCCTGTGTTTCCTTATGCTTTTGGCATAACCAATAAAAACACTGCAAAACTATATGCTTCAACTGCCAATCCTTTAGCAAGTTCAAGGCAATATGTAATGCAAATGGACACGACTGAATTGTTCAATTCTTCTTTTAAAATTACCAAAAATATTACTTCCGTAGGTGGCGTTTTAGAGTTTGATCCTCAAATTGTTTACACAGATTCAACCGTATATTATTGGCGTGTTGCACCTGTTGTAATTACAGGTGATACTAGATGGAATACAAGTAGTTTTATGTATTTAAATGGTGTAGAGGAAGGGTTCAGCCAATCTCATTTATACCAACAACTTAAAAGTTCTAGCAGCAAAATTTCGTTAGATAGTTTTTCTCGTAAATGGAATTTTGGGTTGGCTTCTACCAACTTTACTGTTACACAAGGAGTATTTCCATTTACAGATTATGATGCCGATTATTCAGTGTATAAAAATGGATTGAGTTTTATTAATAGTGGATGTTTAGGTTATTCTGTTAGATGGACTTTGATTGATGCTGTAACAATGAAGCCTTATTATAATCAAGCAGTTCCTGGTATAGATTCTGTTGGTACTGTTGGAGGTTTTATGGGCAGTAGTTCAATTAATTGTGGCAAAAAAGGAAGACAATTTAATTTTGAATTTAGTTATAATTCTTTAGCCGATAGGAATAGGATGAGAGATTTTGTTAATTGGATTCCTACTGGTGTAGTTGCCATGGCAAGGATAAATATCGATGAGCCCTTTGACCCAAATCCTGTTGGTATTTGGAAAGATGATGCAATAGCAAATGGTAGTTTAAACAATACATTGTATGGTAAATTGGTAGAAAATGGGTTTACGTCATTGGATTCATTTAACACACCAAGACCATGGGTATTTATCTTTCAAAAAAACACTTTATCGTTTACACCTAAATGGAAGTTTGGATTTGATGTGCATGATGTTGCATTGTTAGATGTTACAATTGCGTCGAGAGATTCTTTGGGTTATATCACATCGCCAACTTTTGGTCCTGCAAAATCATGGAAATTGTTGAAGTGGAGAGGAAGTTCTCAAGAAATAAATTCTGGCGATAAGCCTACAGTTGATGTAATTGGTATAAACAGTACAGGTGCAGAAACTGTTTTAATGAATAATTTAAATCTAACTCAACAAGATGTTGTATTAACTTCAATCAATGCCAATACTTACCCCTATTTAAAGCTAAGAATGACCAATAAAGATGCAGTAAGTTTTACGCCATATCAATTGCGTTATTGGCGTTTAATTGCAGATATGGTGCCAGAGGGTGCATTGGCTCCCAATGTGAAATTTAATTTTAAGGATACTTTAGAAGTTGGTGAGCCATTGCAAGTTGCCATTGCTTTTAAAAATATTAGTACAACTGTATTTAACGATAGTATTAAAGTAAATGTTCAAGTATTTAATAGCAGTAATGTTACCAATACAATAGCAACAGCAAAACTAAAAAAATTATTACAACCTGGTGATACTGCAACAGTTTATGCAACTATTCCAACAGAAAGTTTGGTTGGTAACAATACGATGTTTGTTGATGTAAACCCTAACAACGATCAGCTGGAACAAACGCATGTAAATAACTTTATCTACAAAAACTTTTTTGTAAATGGCGATAAAGTTCAGCCAATTATAGATGTAACTTTTGATGGAACACATATTTTAAATGGCGATATTGTTTCTGCTAAACCTGCTATTAGAATTCATTTAAAAGATGAATCTAAATTTATGGTGTTGAACGATACTGCCAATATTGATGTGCAATTGAGGTTCCCGAATTATACTATTAAAAAGTATAAATATGGCACCGATACGTTGAACTTTACCCCTGCAAATTTGAGCTCAAATGGCAATGTTGCTTTAACAGATTTCACACCTACACTTACTGAAGATGGTGAATATGAATTGTTGATAAAAGGAAAGGATAGAAGTGGCAACAATGCAGGTACACAAGAGTATAGAGTTGCTTTTCAGGTGAACAATAAATCAATGATTTCAGATGTTTTCAACTATCCAAATCCATTTACAACATCAACAGCATTTGTGTTTACATTAACAGGTACTAAGTTGCCTTCTAATATTAGAATTCAAATATTAACTGTTACAGGAAAAATTGTGAAGGAAATTAATCAAAATGAATTGGGCACAATTAGAATTGGTAGAAATATTACTGATTACAAATGGGATGGAACTGATATGTATGGGCAAAAGCTTGGTAACGGAGTTTACTTATATAGAATTATTACCAATATAGATGGCAACAGTTTAGAAAAGTTTGATTTGAAAGACTCGTATGGAGATAAATACAATACAGATAAGTTTTTTAAAGGCGGATATGGAAAAATGTATTTAATGCGATAAGAGGTAATGACGTAAGTCTGTTTTCAATTACAAAAAAAAAGCGACCAATTAAATTGGTCGCTTTTTTTGTTGTTCTATCACAAATTGTTCAAACTGTTGTAATGAATAGCTACTTAAGTTTTGTTCACTTGTGAGCCCTGCTTTTCTTGCAGCAATTACACCGAATTTGCAATCATCAAAACCATCAATTGCATGTGCATCGGGGTTAATAGAAATAACTACATTTTTCGAAATAGCTTCTGCAATATATCTCCAATCAATATCCAATCTTCTTGGGTGTGCATTTAATTCAATCACTACATTGTGTTTGGCACAAGCATCAATAATAGTTTCATAATTTACAGGATAACCATTTCTGCTCAACAAAAGCCTTCCCGTCATGTGTCCTAAAATATTGGTATAAGGATTTTGAATTGCATTCATTAATCGCAACATGGCTTTTTCTTCAGTCATTTTTAAATTAGAGTGAATGGATGCAATAACAATGTCAAATTGCTTTAAAATTTCTGGCTCATAATCTAAACTACCATCGCCTAAAATATCACTTTCAATACTTTTATAAATTTTAAATGGAAACAGTTTAGTATTTAATTCATCAATTAATTGGTGTTGTGCCAATACTTTTTCTACAGGTAAACCTTGAGCATAACCAGCAGTTTTGCTATGATCACTAATTACTAAATATTCAAAACCTTTATCAATACATCCATTGGCCATTTGTTCAATAGTATTTGCTCCATCGCTCCAATTGCTATGGCTATGAATAATGCCTTTAATAGAATCTGTTGTAACAACTTTTGGCAAATTGTTTTGTAGTGCTTGTTCAACAACATAAGCATCTTCTCGTCTGTATGGTTCTATAAATGCAGCATGTACATCTTCAAAAATAGCTTCTTCATTGTTGTAAGCATAAGAAGGATCCCATCCTGTTAATTCAATAAAAGCAGTTAAAAATTCATTGCTACAACTTGTAACAAATAGTTGGTTGTACAAAAAATCTTCATTGGTAAAATAGAAACCCATTGTTACATTTTCTTGTCCACAAAAACTTGTATAGCCTTCTTCTTGATGTACAATTGTGTAGCCATTTGTAGTGAATAGTGACGCAAGTGTTTGTTCTGGGATTGTAGTAACCCATTCTAGTTTCTCAACAACTTCCAACTCTCGTCTAAATGCTCCTGTAATTAAAAATTGGTATTCTTTAAATTGGCTACTCAATTGTGTGGTAACTCTTGCAGCATAATCTTCAATTTGTTGAAACAAATAACTGCCTTGCGAACCCAAATAAAATTCAATATTTTCTTTTACAGTTTGTTGTGTTTTTTCGCCAAAACCTTTAAAAAGGGTTAGTCTGTTTTCGTTGCATGCATACAATAGTTCACCAACAGATTCAATTTCCATTTCGTGCCAAATAGTAGAAATTTTCTTTGGTCCAATACCTTTAATGTTTAACATTTCAATTACACCTTTTGGCGTTTTTAAAATGTATTCATTTAAAATTGCCAATTGCCCAGTATTCAATTGTTCAATTATTTTTTGTCCAACCGATTCACCAATTCCTCTAATTGAAAATATCTTGTTCTGTTCAGTTTCACTCAATTGCATGGGCAATTTTTCAACAGTAAAAGCAGCTGTAGCGTATGATTTTGCTTTAAAACTATTCTCTCTGTTTATGTCCATAAGTTTAGACAGTAAAGAAAAATTATCAGCTATCGCATCGTTGGTCATGCAAGTATTATTTTATAAATGATGTATTTATTTTCAAACGAAGTTGCCAAAAATTTCAATTCTTTTCTGTTCATTTATTTAAAAACAGTTAAATAAAAAAATGTGATGAATTGCCAATACAGTTTATTCAATCATTTCCAATTATCGCAACCAACAACAATAGGCTTATGGTTACATTTGCAACTTATTTCAATATATTGTTTATTTGATTTCTTTTAAAATTCGTTATGGCAAAAATTGCAATTAATATAGCAAC
>JAGOUF010000002.1 GCA_018061385.1 Chitinophagaceae bacterium
CTTACATACTTTTAAAATCGCCTTCGACAAGCTCAGGCTGACAGCATTTGTCATGTTGAGCAATGGTAAAGCATCATTTTCAATTTGTTGAAAAATATACAAATTCGAGTTGATGAAAAGGGTTTTAAAAAGTCTGAACAACTTTTATTAAAAGAATTTTACACAGTTGTGGAATGTTACTTGCATAAAAAAAATAATTGAACGCCTATATTTGTTTTCAAACCTAACTTTTTGGCATGATACAACCATTAGGAAAACTAATTGCAATTGGAGGAGCAGAAGATAAAGGCACCGATTTAGAAAAAGGTGAAATACATAGAAACAACCTCAACTTTTTTGAGTTGGGTATATTAAAACGTGTTGTTGAGGAAATTGGTGGAATAGAAAAAAGAATTGAAGTAATTACTACAGCATCTACAATACCTTATGAGGTTGGCGAAAATTATTTAAATGCTTTTGGCAAAATTGGTTGTACCAATGTTGGTTTATTGCATATTAGAAATAGAGAAGATGCATTTAGAGAAGATTATTTAAAAAGAATTGCCCAATGCGATGGTGTAATGATGAGTGGTGGCAACCAAATGAGGCTTTCAACAACCTTTGGTGGCACCAATTTTTTACACATTATTAAACAACGATATCAACAAGAAGAGTTTATTGTTGCTGGCACAAGTGCTGGTGCAATGGCTATGAGCAATACCATGATTTACGAGGGCAGTGCTGCCAAAGCTCATTTAAAAGGTGAAGTGAAAATTACTACAGGTTTGGGTTTTATGAGCAATGTAATTTTTGATTCGCATTTTGAAAAACGAGGTAGGTTTTCAAGATTGGCTCAAGCTGTGGCTACCAACCCTAGTTGTATTGGTATTGGCTTAGGTGAAGATACTGGAATGATTATTACAGAAGGCAATAAAATGCAAGCAATTGGAAGTGGACTGGTGATGATTATTGATGGTCACGAATTAAGACATTGCAATATTGCCGACATCCCAGAAGGCAATCCAATTAGTGTAGAAAACTTAAAAGTACATTTTTGTGAAAACGGAAATGGTTATTTAGTGAACGAACGTAAATTTATAGTTGAAGTTAAAGAAGGTGCTTTAGTAAATAAGCAAGTAGAAGTTGAATAAAATAGTACAGTTATGAAAACAAAATTTTTAGTTAGTAGTCTAGTGGTAGTATTGGTGTTATTGGGTTGCCATAGAAATGCCATTACAGGCAGAAATCAATTGAGCTTAATTTCTGAAGCTGAAGTACAAACAATGGCTAAAACAGAGTACAAAACTTTTCTTACCCAAAATAAAGTTGTTGGAACTTCCACTAGTAAAGATGCAGCAATGGTTGCAAGAGTTGGAAAACGAATTGCTACTGCAATTACTAAATATTACACAGAGCAAGGTTTAGCAAATGAATTGGTAGGGTACGAGTGGGAGTATCAATTGGTGGATAGTAAAGATGTAAATGCTTGGTGTATGCCAGGTGGTAAAATTGTTGTTTATACAGGCTTGTTGCCAGTTACAAAAAATGAAGATGCTTTGGCTGTTGTTATGGGTCATGAGGTTGCACATGCTTTAGCTCGCCATGGCAACGAAAGAATGAGCGAAGGTTTAATACAACAATTGGGTGGTGTTGCATTAAGTGTAGCCATTGCCAATAAACCACAAGAAACACAAAATTTATTTTTAAATGCATATGGCATTGGCAGCAATATTGGTATTGCTTTACCACATAGTAGAAAACAAGAGCTTGAAGCCGATAAATTTGGTTTGCGTTTTGCTGCTTTAGCAGGTTACAATGTAAGAGAAGCAGTGCCTTTGTGGCAAAGAATGAGTGCATTGAGTGGGGGGCAAAAACCACCTCCTTTCTTAAGTACACACCCAACAGAAGAAAAAAGAATTGAAGAATTGAGCAAAATAATGGACGAAACTGTTAAAAATTATTACCGTCCTGCTCAGTAAAATAACTGATAATCAATTGATTATATCATTAAGCCATCAAAAATCAAAATTTGATGACTTTTTATTTGTGGCTTGTTACCTTTAATTTTATAACTTTGCATTTCTTTTTTTACATCACCTGAAAAACTGATTTTAGGCATGTCTAATCAAACATTATTTGAAAAGTTAGAATTGCAAGATGAGAAAAACCTTTTGATACAAGGTCTTCCATCGGGAATAGAAAAACAATTTGTAAAGTTATCTTACGCTAAAAATGTAACTCCTTTATTAAAAACAAAGAAAATTGATTTTGCTTTGGTTTTTGCCGTGAACCAACATCAATTAAACAATGTTTTAAAAGATATTTTTGGAGCCTTACATGAAAATAGTAAGTTGTGGGTAGCTTGCCCCAAGATAACCAGTAAAATTGTAAGCGACTTAAATAGAGAAAGTAGTTGGGACATTTTAAAAAATAATGGCTTCGAAAAGCTAGATACAGTTGCTTTAGACCATATGTGGAATGCCATGCGTTACAAACGCAATATGGCAATGCCCATTGTTGTGGTTGAAACAAAAGTTGAAATGAAAGCCGATTTTGAGAAAAGCTTAATGCACTTACCTGTTGAATTAGAAAGAATTTTTGCTAAACACAAATCGGTAAAAGAATTTTTTGGTTCGTTAACATTAACCAACCAAAAAGAATATGTTACTTGGATTCAAGGTGCAAAACGATCTGATACAAGACAAAGACGTTTAGATGCAGTAATTGAAAAACTAATGGCAGGGAAGAAAAATCCTACAGAAAAATAAATAAAAAAGCCCCAATAATTGGGGCTTTTTTATTTGAGGTATCTTTTAATTTCTTTATCAGTATCTCTTTGTTTAATGGTTTCACGTTTATCGTAGTTCTTTTTTCCTTTGGCTAAACCAATTTCTACTTTTACAAAGTTTTTATCGTTTAAAAACACTTTTAAAGGAACAATGGTGAGGCCTTTATCTTTTAGTTTGTTCTTTAATTTATTCAGCTCACGTTTGTTCAGTAACAACTTTCTATCGTGTACAGCAATATGATTGTTTACAGTGCCATGCGAATACTCAGCAATATATAAACCACGTACCCAAAGTTCATTGCCTTCAAACATACAAAAGGCATCGTTAAAGCTAACTTTACCTTCTCGTATGCTTTTTACTTCGGTGCCCAATAAAACTATTCCAGCAACATATTTATCTTCTATGAAGTAATTGTAATACGCCTGCCTATTGTTCATTTCTTTTGCCATGTACCAAATATATATAACTAAAAGGCACATAAAATGAAGCCATTTTATATGCCTAAGTATGTTACTGAAATTACTTTCTAAATAATCGAATAATTTGAGCTAGCTTTTCTTTTAAATTTTTTCTATCAATAATAAAGTCTAAAAAACCATGCTCTAATAAAAATTCACTTCTTTGAAAACCTGCTGGTAAATCTCTTTTTATAGTTTCTTTAATTACACGAGGCCCTGCAAAGCCAATTAAAGCTCCAGGTTCTGCAATATTTAAATCACCCAACATACCAAAGCTGGCAGAAATTCCACCAAATGTTGGATCTGTTAACAAAGAAATATAAGGTAATTGAGCATTGCTTAATTGCGATAATTTACCACTGGTTTTTGCCAATTGTAATAAACTAAAAGCACTTTCCATCATACGTGCACCACCACTTTTACTAATTACCAAATAGGGTAGTTTATGTTGTATGCAATAATCTACAGCTCTTGCAAATTTTTCGCCCATTACACTTCCTAAACTTCCACCTATAAACTCAAAATCCATACAAGCAATTACCAATCCTTCGCCATGTACTTTGCCTGTAGCAACACTCATACTATCTTTTAAAGTAGTTTTTGCATGTATTTCATCAAGTCGTTTACCGTAAGGTTTTAAATCTGTGAAACCTAAGAAATCTTTACTTACTATTTCATCAAATAAACGAGTATGTTCATGGTTGTCAAATATGTATTCAAAATATTCATCACTACCAATTCTATGGTGGTAATTACACTTTGGACAAACATATTTGTTCTCTTCTAATTCTGTTGTAGGTTGTATATAATTACACTCAGGGCATTTGTTCCATAAGCCTTCTGGCGTTTCTTTTTTGTCTGAGGTCTCTGTAGTAATACTTTTATTTCCACGCTGATACCATTTTGGTTTTACCTCACCTGTAGATGTGGTGGTAGTTGTTTCATCACCAGTTAAGTTTATTTCTAAGTCTTCTTCTTTCTCTTTTTTCATTTGTTGGTTTTTAAGCAGGGGACAAGGTTAACACAATTTCAAATTCACAAAAATAATTTAGCCCAATTTCAAATGGGATGGTAATTTAATGCAAAAATAATGTTGCAAACATTATTCTATGCTTTTAGTTAGGTTTTATTCGTACAAGATTAATTCTTTTTTAAAAGATACTACTATTTTAGAATTTTTTGTTTTAAAATTCAGCTATTTAAAAAAAATAAAATACCCTATATTGAATAAATATAGGGTATTAAGTTATTGATTATACATTGATTATGCATTTCTGTTGATGCAATTCAAATCTTCAAAAGCTACTTCTAAACGCTTAATAAAGCTTTCTTCACCCTTACGTAACCAAACTCTTGGATCGTAATATTTTTTATTTGGTTTATCGGCTCCTTCAGGATTTCCTAATTGCCCTTGTAAGTAACCTTCTACTTTTTTATAATTGTCTAAAATTCCTTCCCAAAATGCCCACTGTAAATCTGTATCAATGTTCATTTTGATAGCACCATAACCAATGGCTTCTCTAATTTGATGTTGAGGAGAACCACTGCCACCATGAAATACAAAGTAAACCGGCTTAGGACCAGTTCCAAATTCTTTTTCAATATAATCTTGGCTATTTTTTAATATTTCAGGTCTCAATTCAACATTTCCTGGTTTATAAACACCATGTACATTACCAAATGCAGCAGCAATGGTAAATAAATCGCCTACTTTTTTAAGTTCGTTGTAAGAGTATGCAACTTCTTTAGGTTGAGTGTACAATTTTTCGTTTTCAACATCGCTGTTATCAACGCCATCTTCTTCTCCACCTGTAACGCCCAATTCAATTTCAATACTCATGCCCAATGGCTGCATTCTTTTAAAAAATTCTACTGAAGTATGAATATTTTCTTCTACTGTTTCTTCAGATAAATCTAACATGTGAGAACTGAACAATGGCTGTCCTTTTTCTTTATAAAATTGTTCGCCTGCATCTATTAATCCACTTACCCATGGTAACCATTTTTTTGCAGCATGATCTGTATGTAAAATTACTGGTACGCCATAAGCTTTTGCAACATTGTGAATATGCAATGCTCCAGAAATTCCACCTAAAATATTGCCTTGTAAATTATCGTTGGGCATTCCTTTACCTGCAATAAATTGTGCACCACCATTAGAGAACTGAATAATTACTGGTGAATTTACTTTTGCAGCAGTTTCTAAAGTTGCATTTATGGTATTTGTACCAATTGTATTAACAGCTGGCAACGCAAACTGATTTTCTTTAGCATCTTGGTATAAGGCTCTTAATTCTTCACCAAACAATACCCCTGGTTTGTACTTTTTCATTTTATGCAAGTTTTTTATTAGTTAAATAAATAATGTTTGTTTTGTTGAAAGATACGGTTTGTATCTTTTGCAGCAAAATTAAGAGAACGTTACTTTAAAAAAACTGCTTTTGGTTAGTTTAATAAACTTTCTATTAATTGAATGCAGTATTTAGGAACATACAATAATTTGCTACCATACCAACTAAACATTTCACCATCCACAATCTGTATTTTACTATTGGGTAACTGAGATTGAAGTTCTATAATATGTTTCTCTTTAAAAGGGTAGGGTTCGGTTGATAAAAAGATAAAAGTTGGTGCAATTTGTTGTAGTATTTCTATAGAAATTATTGGATAACGTTTTTCGTTTGCAAACACATTTTGTAACCCACAAATTTGTAATAAATTGTTTATAAAAGTATCGCCACCAACTGTCATATAAGGTTCTTTCCAAATTAAATAAGCAACAGTTGCGTTATGTAACTTCTTATTCCATTGTACTAACTCTTTAAAATTTAGTTGAATATTCGCCACCAATTCATGAGCTTTATAGCTAGTGTTGGTGATTGCACCAAGTTCTTCAATCATTTGCAAGGCATCTTCTAAAGTATTTACATTGGTTACTACAACAGGACAAATTTTTGATACTTGTTCAATTTGTTCTTGTACATTTTCTTCAAAATTGGCAATAATTAAAGTTGGGTTTAATGCTTTAATCATCTCAATATCAATGTTTTTAGTTCCACCAATTCTTGTTTTAATTCTAAACCATTGGTTAGGATGAATACAAAATTTTGTTATCCCAATAACCTCATTATCTAAACCCAAATAATGCAACAATTCGGTTTGAGAAGGCACTAAGGAAATGATTCTAGTGGGCTGAATATTTTGTAAACTACTATTGTTTATAATGGTACAAACTGCTTGCAAAAGAATTTAATTAGTGGTGAAAAATCTGGTCGTTCTTTAAATATAGCATAAAAAAAGGATGATATTGCTATCATCCTTTCCACAGTTTATTAAGCCCTATTTTTTTGTAGGCTTTGCTTTTTTTGAAATTAGTTTTTGTATTTTATTTATACGAGGTCAATTTTATTAATAGAAAAAATCATCTAGTAAAATTTGCCTTTTTTCAAAATTATTAACTCCTTGTGGAAGTGCTTGAGTAATATTTTCAACTTTCTGAAACTTAGTTGCACCCCCAATAAACATATCATTACCACTAAAAATAAAAGTAAATTTTTCATTAGGCAATAAGCTAGAGGAAGCAATTGAAAATACTGGTTTTATTTTTCTAGTATATGGATTAAATCTCGAAAATGTTAAACCCGATTTAAGCCATATATAGCCATCAGTTCCATATTTGGGTGGGGTATTTTGATTGTGTATTCTATTTGAAAAATGATGCTGCAAATATAATTTTTAAAAATGTTACCACTAAGTTATTTTTTCACTTTCTAATTTGACTAGATAGTAATACAATCAGCCGTTTATGAACTATGAACTACAATTTTACTTTGTGCTTCAATTTTTTGAATATAGTAATCATAATTTTTATCTTCATAAGCAGCTTCAATTTTTTGATTATTTATAACAATATTATGCCCTTTATTGCTCACAAAAGTAAAATCTGTAATATCAAATTTGTTTTCGTTTTTTATGGTACAATCTCCATTTGTTGAATAACTAATGAACACATTTTGTAGTGCAATGTTATACGCTACATATTCACCCATATTTGCATTCCATACGTCTTTTGATTCTACTTTTTCTTGTAAAATATTTAAAAAGTCAATCCAATTTTTGGCAAGTTTTAACTCTTGATTATTTTTTTCAAAAATTGAATTGATATAAGGCAAATCGTTTAAAATATATGTGTGTCCAATATGAGTTCCATTTTCATCTATCAACTTTTGTAAACTTTTTTTATTATAAATATCAACCAAATGTGTTGTTTCAAAAGTGTAAAACATTAATATATCTTGCTCAGAATATTGTGCAAAAGGAATTCTGTCTTCTAAATACAATGGTTGTGCATATTTAAGTACATCAATATTATTGTACGGTATAACTTCTTTATTTCTGAATTTATTGAAATGTAGAATCTTTTTAAGATATACTTTACAATCTTTTAAAAATGTACCTTTTCGCTTTTGAAGATTAATAAAAATTGATTTTGTATTACCTAATGAGTACATTAAAAAATCACTAAAAATACTTTTACTATAATTTCTATGAATAATAGTTCTAAAGTAATGACCTGCAATCAAAAATTTTCTAGCGAATACATTTTTACCAATTTGCTTAATTAATTCTGTAGGAAATTTTTTTGAGGTAGTAAGAATATTTAGGGTTTGGTTCGCATCAATATTTACATCGTCAAAAGACCAAAGATTATTGTAGCCTAATTGTTTCATTTTTTCAATTAACAAAAAATCGGGGTTTTCTTTACTTCCTTGACTGTAACAATATTTTATATAGCTTCCATGATCAATCCAAGTTTGAGGTTTGTATTTTTGAGCAAATTGATTAAACGTAGTATTAAATACTTCTTTTGTTAATTGTCCAGAATGTTTAAGTGCATGATGTACAATTTCACTTCCATCATTATATAATTCATCGATTAGGCTTGAATAAATTTCACTTTCTAATGAATCTGATTTTTTAGTTTCTCCCTCAATTGGGCCTAACGCAAAAACACCCTTTGTAATTTTTAAACCTCTATTTAGCCAGCCATTGTTATTATTGCCATATAAGAATATTTTTAGTTTTTCAGTAGTATCAAAATCGCAATGATCGGTTAAAATAAATGCCGATTTATAACCATTTGGATAGGGGAATTTTTTTATAGCAACAATTCTTTTTTCTTTTTTAATTTCAATTAAATCAAAATCAATTTTATAATATCTATTCTTGTTAACTATTGGATTTGCTGTTGAAAATCTTTGTCCTTTAGAGTAATCCCAAGCAGGGTGTAAAAAAGGTGCATCAATTATTATGTTTATATCAATTGTTCTAGATGTATGTTTAAAATTAAAAGAATATGCTTTTTTTAAAGAGTAGATAAGTTTTCTGCTAGAAGTAGTAATTTCTAATTGATCTGGTATGAAATATTTAAAATTTAAATTTGGTAATAATGATTGAACGGTTTTAATTACTTCATCCTCATTAAAACTAATTTGTACATTTAAAATAGCATCAACTTTTGTATTATCTAACAAATTCATTTGAAAAGAATAGATATTACCATTAGTATCATTTTCAATTGTGCATTCAAAAATGTTATCACAATTAACTAGTTTATTTAATTCTAATGATTTCTCTTGTACTAAATGAATATCGTTTTTGTAAATGATTTTATAGAGAATATTCATTATTAATTAAAATTTTTTTGTGTAAAGATTAATTCCTAAAAAACGGTACATTATAAATTGATATAATTTATGAAATCCGGCTTTTTCTATACCTTTAATTGAGGCAATATTATTTGGTTGAACAAAAACAATTAATGTATCGTTTTTAAAATCTATTTTAATTTTTGTAAGAGTTACAGGATAAATACCTTGACCTTTATAGATGTTACTAGTTACACATTCACCAATTGTATAAGCATTTTTATAGCCTAATTGTTTGGCTAATAAATTATTTTTAAATATACAACTTACGTGAACAAATTTATTACCATCTAAAACAACATAGGCCTTAAAAAATTTTTTACCATCAACATGTGCTATATTGGTTTTATATCCTTCATCATAAATTTTATGAGTGTACTTAATTTCTGGTAATACAATTAAGTCATTTGGTTTATTGATATATATCAATGATTCAATTTTTTTAAACTTAAGTTTTTTTAGTAAATGTTTCATGCAGTTATTTTGTAATTGAACGTATAAACTTTCTTACTTTTTTTACATTCTTTAAACTCAATGCTCTAAAAATTGATGTTGCCCATTTGTTTGAAATAAATGTATAATAATCTGGCATATCTTCAACCTCTGGATTAAATGAAGATTTAAATTTATATACATCTGAATCGGGACCAGAATAACTAATGTTATAAAACATTTTATCTTCTTTTTCAAAGCAATCTTGCATTGCCAAGTAATGTAATTTAGCAGATGGACTATTTTTTGATTCATAACCATCAACAATTAAACCACCAGATAAATAATTATAGTAGTTTTTATCTTTTACAATAAATCCTGCTGCGATAATTTTTGTATTTAGCAAAGCAATATAAACAGTACACAAATCATGCTTTTTGCCATTATCATAAATTTCTTTATAACTTTTATAAGCTCGGTACTTAAAATTTTTTTTATTACCAACTTTTGTAAATAAATCATAAACTTGTTTCAGCTCTGTTTCTGTTTCTACATATTTATAAGTAAAATCCACAGCTTCAGCATGTTTTATTTTTCGTCTGCACATTTGATTAAAACTTGCTAATAAATCTTCTGTTGGTTTATTACTAATATTAAAATTTTTGTTTTGAGACCCTTTGTAATAAGGGAAATAATCTTCTTGAATGAATACATTATTTTCTGATAAATATTTGTCTATTTGTGCTTCATTTGGATTAATTCTCAAAAACATATATCCAGCTTGTTTTGCATATTGTTGCAACCCATTAAATAATTCATTCAAATTAATATTATAATCTATTAATACTGGTCCTCGTATAATTAATCCAACCTTAAATGGCCAAATTCCAATTTCCATAATTGTGCAATAGGCTGCTACTGAATTACTAATAGTATATTTAAGATAAATAGATTTTGAACGAAGAATATATTTATACCCTTCTGCATAATAAGGGTATTGAAAAAAAGAAGCATTGGTTTGCTTCAATGCTTCATTCATTTCAAAATATTCATTTCGGAGTATTTTTTTCCAAGCCAATTTAATTATATTAAGGGTTAAAATTTTGTAAAAACTTATTAGTTTACGAAGATACAAATATGTGGTTATTAATGTTTTACTTATAAATAAAGAATAATTTAATAACAGATCACTATACCCACTATACCTTATTATGAAACACTTTATTCACATCTTCATCCCGTTCAATTCTTTCCTTTCTTAATTTGGCAATTCTATCTAAAAGGTTTGTATTATCTGTTTGTCCAAAACTTAACACTACACTACAACAAAAAACTAAAAGTAATAGTGTTCTTTTTACTTGAAAAATCATAAGTAGGGTTTAGTATAAAAAAGAAATGTTAGGTTCACATATTTATATGTGCATTATAATAAAAATAATTACAACTAAATATAAAAAAAATGATCTTGGGTATATTTAGAAAAAATGTCTTTTCAAACTATTGAAACTAGGGTTTAAAATGGTGTTATTAAACCCTAGTTCACATTATTAAAGAGTTTATTAGCCCTATTTTTTTGTAGGCTTTGCTTTTTTTGAAATTAGTTTTTGACCAGTACAGTTGTTGTTTACATACACTACACTTTGGCTACTGTAACCAACAGCATTACAAGCTGTACTTGTAACTTTTAATCGATAATACACTACCTCGTTAGCAATTGGAGGTTGGTAAGTAGCTTGATTGGCATTCGGAATGTTTGTCCAAATTGGATTTGTAAAAGTGAACTTTTGCCATTGATAACTAACAGTACCATTGGTATAGTGGTTGTTTTGACTAATCGATATTACTTTAGGTAATTGAGTACTATTGCTACACAAGGTTTGTTCAATTGGTAAAACTAATCCTCCAACAATTTCAGGATACATATAAACGTTCACCACGTTTGAATAAAGTGTAGTAGCACAACCACCATCGGTTACTTTTCGTCTAAATTTAGTATCTGAACTTAGATTTTGTATAGATAAGTTTACCGAGTTTGCATTTGGAATGTTTGTCCATCCTTGATTATTTGTATTTATTTCCCACTGATAATGAAGTGAGTCTAAACCACCACAAGCTCTTAAATTATCATACAAAAACACATCATTAATGTTAGGACAAACTACTAATGGTCTTGCAATTAAGCCAGCATGTAAAATAGAAGAGATCACTTTAATATCTAAGGTATTTGAGTAAATACTATTCCCAATAGCATCGGTTACTTTTCTTCTGAAACTTGTATTTTCTGTAATATTTCCAGCAAAAAAATCAGCTACATTAGTTCCATTTATTGCCACCCAGTTTCCAGTTTCATTTATTTGCCATTCGTATGTATAAGGAAATCTTCCACCTGCTGCTGAAGCTGTATTGTTTATTGTTCCAATACTGCTTCCAATTACAACACAATTGCTATTGGCACTAATTGTTCCTCCTGTTAATGGTCCATTGTATACAGAAACAGTAATTATATTGCTAGCTGCACTCATACTACAAAATCCTTCTCTTGAAACTCTTTTGAAATAAGTTGTTTGAGTTAATTCAGTAGGTTGATAGGTTAGTGAATTAGCACCTGAAATAGTGGACCATATACCATTAATATCTGTGGCTTGTTGCCAATGGCTGCTAATGGTAACTTGATTGCCACTTCCATAATCTTCGTTTGTTGCACAAGTAGGCACAGCTGAATTTGTAATTAAACTAGGCGTTTGCCCTGCAGTAATTGTAGATGAAACAATATTTACTGTTCCAGGAATTATAGTTTGTAATCTTACAATTGCTTCGTTTGCGTATGCTACAGTGCTACAATAATCGGTTACTTTTCTTCTAAAAGTACCAACAGTTGTAACCAATGCAGCAGTTTGGCTTGCAGTTGCAAAATTAGTAGCTGTAGTGGTGCTGGTAGAAACATCTACCCAAGTACCACTTTGCAATTGTTGCCAAACATAAGCGTAAGGTGTAACACCACCATTTGCAGCACTATAACTGTCAATTTTTGCTTTGTATGTTATAACACAAGTATGATCTACATCTTCTGTTTCCCCACCAACTAAAGTACCATTAGATGCAAGAACAGTAATTGCTATTTCATTGCTATAAGCAAAAGCACCCAGTCCATCGGTTACTTTTCTTCTAAAAGTAGTATTTTCTGTAATGTTTACTTTTGGTAAATATGTTTCCGAATTTGAATTTGCAATGGTTGTCCAAACATTGTTACTAGCTAATTTTTGTTGCCATTCATAAGTAAAAGTTCCATTGCCACCTGTTGCAACAACATTGTTATTTATGGTAGTTATTTTAGTATTAGTACAAATAGAGGTACTTCCTGTATATTGAATGCCTCCACCATTTACTGGAGTAACAGCTGCTGCAGTTACAGTAACAGTATTTGAGTAAACAGCTAATAAATCAAAACATGAATTATCACCAACATTGTTGTAAAAATAAGGCTTTGTAGTCAATCTTATACTCATTTGACCAGCAGTTGTTGGAGAAGTTGTTGAAGCAGTAAGATATGGACTAGTTGTATGTGGGTTTGAAGCAACATTAACATAGGAGTTGCTTAATATTTGGTCCCATTGACCATATTGGTTTAAGCTTTCCCAAGTGTTTAAATATTGGGAATAACTACCGCTTATGGCAGTAGCACATGTAATATTTTGAAATAAAGCACCGCTTCCAATTATTACTGTTTGTGTTGCAGGTTGCAATACAGCTGCATTAGGTTTAGGCAAAATATTCAATTCCGCTATATTACTTGTTACCTCAGTTCCTACTGCATCAATGGTAACTCTTTTATAATGCATGGCTTCAGTAATAGTACCAGTGCTTAAAACATTACTATTTGAGTTGGGTACGGTTACCCAAGTATTGGATGATTGAGGTTTAGACAACCATCTGTAAGTATATGGAGGAGTACCACCTGAAGGATGTGATTCGGGTCTTAAAATAACTCCAATTTGGCCAATACAAGTTGAGAAAGTTGTGCTAGAATTTCTATCAAAAGCAATAGTTCCTGCAGTTAAATTTGAAACAGTAACACTAACTACATTTGAATAAACTGTAAGGTAATTAGCACATTCATAAGGAATACCACCAGTTGGGTATGTTTTAGATCTATAATATACAGTTCCTATTTGTTGTGGATATGACATCCGATTTTCCCAAGCATAAAGTGTTGGAAATAACTGGTCCGGGGCACCTTGGAATGGGTAAATGCTAAATAAATTATCTCCAGACGACATGGAACTCCAAACAGTTGAATTTAAACTCGTTTCCCAATAGGTAAGATAATATGGGTAATCACCACCAATTGGAGATAATGATGTAATGTTTTGCGGATAAGTATTGGTGCCAAAAACAATATTTTGCGTAGCTGGCTGAAATACAGGTGGTGTAGGTTTAACCAACCAATTGTAACTTATTGTGTTACTTGTTACAGATTGATTGTTAACATCTGTCATAATAGCTCTATAATGCATGGGCACTGTTAAAATACCAGTAGAAATACCATTAGGTTGTTGGGTAACAACGAAGGTAGCCCAAGTACTACTTGTTTGTGGTTTCGATTGCTAAGTATAAGTAAATGGTCCATTTGGGAAGTTAGTTGGAAAAACTAGTTGTACCAACAAGACACTATTCCCACAGCCAGCATATTCAGTTGGACCAGCATTTACGCCAAAACCTATAGTAAATGAACCTGCCTGACTCAAACAAAAAGTAGAAATTAATAAGCTTACTAAAAGCAGTTGGGTACGTTTGTATAAAAGTTTCATACTATAATTATTACAAAAATCTTTTGTATAGAAGAGATTTTTGAAGTTAAGGTTGCATCAAATTTATTCATACTATTTCAACCTACCTAATAAAAAATGGGGCATTTCTGTTGAAATGCCCCATATAGTCATATTTGTTTTTTTGCTTATGCCATATTGTGAAAAACCTTATTTACATCTTCATCTTGCTCTAAACGTTCAATTAGCTTAGATACATCTTCAGCTTGTGCATCAGTAACAGGAACTGTGGTGGTTGGAATCCACTCCAATTCGGCACTTATTGGCGTTAAATTTTTTTCTTCTAATTCTTTTTGCAAGTTGCCAAAATCAACCAATGCACAACGTAATACTAAAATAGGGTTGTCGTTATCATCTACACTTTCACCCAATTCATCCAATCCATGATCAATTAATTCCAATTCTAAATCATCCATATTTAAGCCTTCAGGTTTTAATTTAAATACCCCCATTTTCTTAAACTGAAAACTTACACTTCCACTATTACCCAACGCACCACCACCTTTATTAAAACATGCTTTAACATTAGCAACTGTACGTACATGATTATCGGTTGCAGTTTCTACCAACAAAGCAACACCATGAGGTGCATAACCTTCGTACAAAATTTCATCGTAATTGGTAGTGTCTTTACCCATTGCACGTTTAATGGCAGCCTCAACACGGTCTTTAGGCATACCAACACTTCTTGCATTTTGAAAACATCTACGCAATGCAGGGTTTGTAGCAACATCAGGTCCAGCAGCTTTAACAGCAATAATAATTTCTTTACCAATACGTGTAAATTGTTTGGCCATTCTGTCCCAACGAGCAAACATCGTAGCTTTTCTTACTTCAAAAATCCTTCCCATAATTATTTATAATTTGAAATTTAAATTTTTGTCAGCCTGAGTTGATCGAAGGCGGTTTCGACAGGCTCAACCTGACATTCTTTTGGGAGACGAGCAGCAGAATAACTATTAAGCTTTTGTTGCGTCGCACTCTTCAACGCTTTGTACTCTATTCAGCAAAGCGGTTGCAAAAATAACTGTTGTTTACTTATAAAAAATAGAGAAGCTTGTATAATATTTATTTTAAGTATTGGCTGTATTATTTTAGGTTAAATCTCCTCTAGTTTATACGAGTAGGTGATCATGTATTTCATCTAAAAAATTACATAGAAAAGGTAGTAAATTTAAATAAACAAATTGAAAAGTAGATCCTTCTTTAATCGTGTATATATTTCAATTTCTAAATTAACTGTGTTTGCTGCAATAAATCCATTGATAGTTTACACTACACAAAAAAAGAATGCTGCACATTTATAAGTGCAGCATTCTTTTTTCGCTTTTTTATTAAAATCAAACTAATATTTCTGTGCCAATTTTCTTCCAAAAATAAATAAGTGAGCACCCGAAAAAACAAACGCTACAATTAATAAGGTTTTGTCTTCGGCCCAACCAACAGTTACTTGATGCCATAAACCAGTAATTGCCAATAAGCCACATAAAACCAATCCAGTAATATTCATAGCATTCACACCCAATCTATTGTCTTTTCCTTCTCCCAAAACGCTATTCTTCATACCATAATAAGCATAAATATCTAGGCCTATTAACATCCAAACAACTAAACGAATCCAAGTATCAGGAGGTAAAAAAACCATCATAAACATACAAGTTGCAATACCTAAAATTGGTACCAATGGTACTAACGGAGTTTTAAACGCTCTTGGAGCATCAGGCATTTTTTTACGCATTACCATAATACCAACACATACAAGTATAAAGGCAAACAAAGTTCCAATACTGGTCATTTCTCCAACAACTCTTGCTGGTACAAATGCAGCAAAAATGCTTACAAAAACCATGAAGAATAAATTGTTTTTTGATGGAGTTCTAAACTTAGGATGTACAGCAGAAAATACTTTTGGTATTAAGCCATCTTTACTCATACTAAAAAATACACGACTTTGTCCCATTAACATCACTAAAATTACTGAAGCATAACCTCCTAAAATGGCAACAATAATGGCTTTATTTAACCAAGGATAGTCTGGGTGAATTACTCCACTTGCGTCAGCAGTTCCCATGTGTTCAATTGCAACTGCAACTGGTGCAATTCCATCTTGTCCTTTAAAAGAAGTATAACTTGTAACACCTGTCATTACGTGTGCAAATAAAATATACAGCACTGTACAAATAGCTAGTGAACCTAGTATTCCCCAAGGCATATCTTTTTTGGGATTTTTTGCTTCTTGAGCAGCCGTTGAAACAGCATCAAAACCTATATAAGCAAAAAACACAATTGCAGCAGCTCTAATAATTCCACTAAAACCATACTCACCAAAAGTGCCAGTATTGTCTGGCATATATGGATGATAATTATCAGAATTAATATAACCCCAACCAAGTGCAATAAAAATCAATACTACAGTTACTTTTATGGCAACAATCACGGCATTTACTTTTGCAGATTCTGATGTGCCTTTAATAAGCAATAAACTCATTAATACAATAATAAAAACTGCGGGTAGGTTAATAATTCCTCCATCCCAAGGACCAACAGTCCATGCTTTAGCCAAGTGAATGTCAAACGATTCTAAAAATTTTACAAGGTATCTGCTCCAACTAATACCAACAGTTGCAGCACCAACTGCATATTCTAATACTAAATCCCATCCAATAATCCATGCAACAAATTCTCCCATAGTTGCATAAGAATAGGTATAAGCACTACCTGCTACAGGAATCATAGAGGCAAACTCTGCATAACATAAACCTGCAAAAGCACATCCAAAAGCAGCAACAATAAATGAAATGGTAATTGCCGGACCTGCCTGATTTGCTGCAGCTCCGCCTGTAATAGAAAAAAGTCCTGCACCAATAATGGCTCCAATGCCAAGTGCAATTAACGATCCTTTACCTAGGGTTCTTTTTAGGCCTTTATCAGATTCAGAAGCTTCAGCTAATAAACCTGCCAACGGTTTCCTTACAAATAAACTCATAATAGTTTTGGTTAAGTTTTACAATTTGAGTTGGAAAAATAGCAATAAATTATTTACCTATAATAATTTTTTACAAATGGCTATAAACAAAATTTTTAAATTACTAATTACTATATTGCCACACTATTTAAAATTAACTGCATGGATATTTCAACGGAAGCTCCTCAAAAAAAATCTAGACTTACATTCTGGATTGTAGTAGCAATGATTTTAGGAATTGTTGTAGGCTATATAGTACATGATCAATGTAGCGAAAGCACTGTCAAAGTATTTTCAGACAATATTAAATTACTCACCACCATTTTTTTAAGAATGGTTCAAATGATTATTGCACCTATTGTTTTTGCAACCTTGGTTGTTGGTATTGCTAAATTAGGCGACATGAAAACCGTTGGTAGAGTAGGTGGAAAAGCCATGTTATGGTTTGTATCGGCATCAGTTGTTTCTTTATTATTGGGCTTGGTATTGGTGAATGTGTTTAAGCCAGGTGTTGGAGTTGATATTCAAAATACCGACATGAGTGCAGTAAACGATTTAATGGAAAAATCTAAAGGCTTTTCCTTAGCAAAGTTTGTTGAACATGTAGTACCTAAAAGCGTTGTTGAAGCAATGGCTACCAACGAAATTTTACAATTGGTTGTTTTTTCCATCTTCTTTGGAATTGCTATTACTGCAATTGGCAAAAAAGGCGAACCACTTGTAAAAGCTTTAGATTCCCTAGCTCACGTTGTTTTAAAAATGGTTAGTTATGTAATGTATTTAGCACCAGCAGGAGTTTTTGGTGCAATGGCTGCTGCAATTTCTAAAAATGGATTGGGTATATTATATACTTTCGGAATTTATGTGGGCGAATTTTATTTGGGTTTATTAATATTATGGTTAATATTACTTGGTGTTGGATATTTATTTTTAAAACATAGATTAAAAACCTTGGTAAAACGTATTGCAAGCCCCATGAGTATTGCATTTAGTACAGCTAGCAGTGAAGCTGTTTATCCAAAATTGGTAGAAGAAATGGAGCGTTTTGGCTGCAACAATAAAATTGTAAGTTTTGTTTTGCCATTGGGTTATTCTTTTAACCTTGACGGAAGTATGATGTACATGACTTTTGCAAGTATGTTTATTGCACAAGCTTTTAACATTACCCACTTAACCGATAATATTGGCAATCAAATTGTAATGCTATTGGTATTTTTAGTTACTAGTAAAGGCATTGCAGGTGTACCAAGAGCAAGTTTAGTGGTTATATTAGCAACTGGTGCCATGTTTGGTTTACCACCAGAAGGTGTAGGTTTAATTTTGGCAATCGATGTTTTTTGCGATATGGGAAGAACCATGACAAACGTATTGGGCAACGCCTTAGCCACAGCTGCTGTAAGTAAGTGGGAGGGAGAATTGAAAGCATAAATTTTTAAGAACTGTAATTCAATCAAGTAACATTTATCAATAATGCAAAAAATATTTTCAATAGCAATCTTTATTTTATTATCTGCCAATTATTGCTTTGCAAACCCCGATTCGATAACCATTAAAATTCAAAGCCAATACGAAACTGCGTTGAAAGAAGTAAAGTTAATTGTATTAAGTAGCGAAGTTGAATACACAACAAATCATTTAGGCTATGTAACAATTGCAGCTACTACAAAAGATTCTATTAAAATTGTAGATGAATATTTTGAACAATCAGCCGTTTCTCTTGAACAAATTAATGCAGAAAAAATTCTTAAAGTAAATAAGAAATTTAGCTGGAAAGATTTATTAACACCCATGTTCTACATTATTAATGGAGGGCTTTGGTTTTTATTGTTTGTAGTGTTTGCAGAAACAGGTTTATTTGTTGGTTTCTTTTTGCCTGGCGATAGTTTATTGTTTGTTGCAGGTATTTATAACAGGGAATTGGTTGAAACAATTTTTCCTTTTATTAGTAATGAATATTTACAATTGTTGTTGTTAGGAACACTTATTTCTATGGCAGGAATTGTTGGCAATGCAATTGGGTATTGGTTTGGCAGAAAAGTTGGCCCAGCCATGTACCATTGGAAAGACAACTTGTTATTTAAAAAACATTATTTAGAACAAGCCCACGATTTTTACGAAAAGCATGGAGGTGGTGCAATTATTATAGCACGTTTTATTCCTATTATTAGAACGTTTGCTCCCATTGTAGCTGGTATAGTTGAAATGGATAAAAAGAAATTTTCATTTTACAATATTGTTGGTTGTATTACTTGGGTTTTTAGTATGTTAATTGCTGGTCATTTTTTACAAAAATGGATTTTAAGTCAATTTGGTTTCGATTTAAAAAGCCATTTAGAAATCATTGTAATTGGCATTGTGTTGGTTACAACAGCTCCTGTAATTATTAAATTGGCAACTGGTAGAAAGAAAAAATAAATCTAATTTTATTTTATTGGTGGGCTTGCGTCAGCCTTTTCTTTTTTTCTTAAAATAATTTTGTACATCAATTTTATTTCTAGTGTAGATAATAAAACTAATCCTTGTAAATAAAAGCATTTAGCCCAGTATTTTCAACTATGTTTTTGTTGTTATAGTTCAATTAAAAAGAATAGAATTTAAAATATTTTAAAAAGAATTGTATATTTAATTATAATTTTAAAAAAGCTACATAATTTATCATCCTAAAAAATTAGTTGATGCCTACACAACTTACTACCCAACACAAACAATTCGGAATTTTTTCTCTTCCTGTTATTGTAGCTGCTTTAGGATAATTTGTAGATATTTACGATTTACTACTTTTTACTATTGTAAGAGAACCTAGTTTAAAAGGAATAGGTGTTGAATTAACTGATAAAATTGCAGTTTTAGCAGCTAGTACTAAAATTATTAATTGGCAAATGATTGGTCTTTTAATTGGAGGTGTTTTATGGGGAACGATAGGCGATAAAAAAGGAAGACTCAGTGTTTTATTCGGATCAATTGCCTTGTATTCAATTGCCAATTTTTTGACAGGATATGTACAAACTGTCAATCAATATGCAACTGCAAGATTTATTGCAGGAATTGGATTGGCTGGAGAATTGGGGGCTGGAATTACTTTAGTAAGTGAACTGTTGCCCAAAAATAAAAGAGGTATTGGCACATCATTGGTTGCTGGCGTTGGATTATTTGGAGCTGTATTTGCTTATTATACATTTCAATTTACCAATGAAGATTGGCGATTGTGTTATAAAATTGGTGGTGGCTTGGGCGTTGGTTTATTGCTATTAAGAGTATCTGTTGCGGAAAGTGGCATGTTTAAAAATACCAAGCAACAAGCCAATGTTGTCCGTGGCGATATTAGAATGTTTTTTAACAACAAACACCGATTTAAAAAATATTTTTTAGCCATTTTAATTGGTTTACCCACTTGGTATGTAATTGGTATTTTAGTAAATTATAGCAACAGATTTGCAAAAGAATTTTATGGAGATAATTTAGTGCAAAGTGGCCGTGCCATTATGTTTGCTTATGTTGGTATTGCCATTGGTGATATTTTAATTGGCTTACTCAGTCAATATTTTAAAAGTAGAAAAAAGGCATTGTTATCGTTTTATTTACTCTGCGTAGTAGGTATTATTTTATTTTTTAGTTCAGTAAATAATTCAGACGAAAGAATGTATGCCATTTGTGCTTTCTTGGGCTTCAGTACAGGCTTTTGGGCCATTTTTGTAACCATGGGAGCCGAGCAGTTTGGCACCAATTTACGTGCAACTGCTGCTACTACAATTCCCAATGTTGTAAGAGGAGCGTTGCCTTTAATCAACCTTATGTTTTTAGATCTTTTTCAAGTAGTATTTAAATGGAATCTTTGGCAAAGTGGAGTAATTACAGGTTTAATTGTTTTAGTTGTTACATTTATAGCTTTCTATTTTACCGAAGAAACATTTCATAAAGATTTGGATTATTTAGAAGTAGAAGAAATGTATCCATAACAAAGCTTAGATTTTATAATGCAACCAGTAACAATGCAAACACTAGTTGAAGAAATTGTTGTTCAAAAGTTTTTAATCATTCGATTTTCATCTATTGGCGATATTGTTTTAACCACTCCAATTGTTAGATGTTTAAAATTGCAAGTACCCAATGCTGAAGTGCATTTTTTAACGAAGCAATCTTTTAAAGGCATTCTTCAAGAAAATCCTTATATAGACAAGTTGGTTTTATTGAATGATAATTGGGATCAAACACTGCAAGAATTAAAAGCCGAAAATTATACTTGTATAATTGATTTACACCATAATTTAAGAACCTTACGAATTAAAAAGGCTTTAAAAGTTCCAACATTTTCTTTTATTAAATTGAATTTTAAAAAATGGATACTTACCAGTTTTAAAATAAATACATTACCCAATACACATATTGTTGATAGAAATTTTGAAACAGTTCAATCGTTTGGAGTGATTAACGATGGTAAGGGTTTAGATTACTTTATTCCCCAAAAAGATGAGGTAAAAGGCGATGATATTCCTGCATCCCACCAATTTGGTTACATTGGAATTGTAATTGGTGCAGCTTTAAAAACAAAGCAAATGCCTGTGCATAAATTGAAAGACTTGTGCAGCAAAATTGAATATCCAATCATTTTGTTAGGTGGGCCAGAAGATAGGGTAGACGGAGATCTAATTGCTGCAATTGATGATATAAAAATTTACAATGCTTGTGGTAAATTTAATCTAAATGAAAGTGCCGATTTAGTAAGAAAAGCCAAACTAATTATTACTCATGATACAGGTTTAATGCACATTGCAGCAGCTTTTAAAAAAACTATTTTATCTGTTTGGGGTAACACTGTTCCAAGCTTTGGTATGACTCCATATTTTGGCAACACCAATATTACGAACATAGTTTACGAAGTTAAAAAACTGGGTTGTAGAC
>JAGOUF010000185.1 GCA_018061385.1 Chitinophagaceae bacterium
CGTCCATTGTCCAATATTCCTTACTGCTGCCTCCCGTAGGAGTCGGGCCCGTGTCTCAGTGCCCGTGTGGCTGATCATGCTCTCACATCAGCTACTGATCGTAGACTTGGTGGGCCGTTACCCCGCCAACTATCTAATCAGCCGCACACCCATCATCAAGTGCCGAAGCTTTAATATTAATAAGATGCCTTATCAAATATATTATGGGGTATTAATCCAAATTTCTCTGGGCTATTCCCCGCTTGAAGGAAGGTTGTGTACGTGTTCCTCACCCGTTTGCCGGTCGCCATCAAGTATTGCTACTCATGCTGCCCCACGACTTGCATGTATTAAGCCTGCCGCTAGCGTTCATCCTGAGCCAGGATCAAACTCTCCATTGTAAATGAGTTGATCTGACTATTAACTTCAAAATTCGAAATTAACGGTAGATATAATTAAATTGATGCTTGTAAACCTTACATGATTCTTAAAGAATTATGTTGCTGTTGCTTCCAAACTTTCAAAGATCTTTTGACTTTTTTGCTTCCGATTTTTTTGACCGGGGTGCAAAAGTAAAGTCTTATATGTTATTCACCAAATTTATTTTCATTTTTCAGAAAATTTATTTGAAAATTTTTCGAAGAGCGATCCGTTTTTTATAACGGAGTGCAAAGGTAAAACCTTTTATTTATTCACCAAATTTATTTTCATTTTTCAGAAAACTTATTTGAAGATTTTTTCGAAGAGCGATCCGTTTTTTAAAACGGAGTGCAAAGGTAAAACCTTTTATTTATTCACCAAATTTATTTTCATTTTTCAGAAAATTTATTTGAAGATTTTTTCGAAGAGCAATCCGTTTTTTTAATGGAGTGCAAAAGTATAAGTTTTATTTAAAGTACCAAATTTATTTGAGTAAATTTAAGTATTTTTTATTTCTACTTTTTTAAAAGAACTTGCTGTTAAATGATTATTTCTAATAGCGGGTTGCAAATATAAGTGAGAATATTTTAGTACCAAATTTTTTTGAAATAATTTTAAAAAATACTTTTACTTATTCATAAAAGTGGGGTTTGAAAAGGAATTAAGCTGTTTTAATTTATAGACTGCTAATAGTATAGTCATTTATGTATTATTCGCTTGACTAGCTTAATTATTTATGTTGTACAAATAATTAAAGGACTGAACAACTAAAAACTTTAAAGTAGAAATAAAGATTAAAGCATTCTATATATTAGTGCATGAAGTTTTACAATAAGTGAATTACTTTATATACTTCAGTGGCTTATATGATCAAAGCTTTGCAACTATACTTACAGATTGGTTAAAAGCCACATTGCATAAAAATAGCCCTTTTGATGGTGCACTAAAATCGGCTTTAGCTGGATTATTGCTTTTGATAATAGTATCAAATTCTTCCAAAGTTATTTTTTTGGTTGCCACTCTTAGCATTGTACTAACCAATCCTTTAACCATGCCACGAAGAAACCTATTGCCAATAACGTGATATACTAAACAATTGGTTCTATTATCTATATACCAATTTGATGTATGAATTGTACAAAGAAAATTATTGACCTGCGTTTTTTTCTTTGAAAAGCTTTGGAAGTTTGTATTCTGTAATATTAACTCAGCTGCTTGATTGAGTTTTGTAAGATCTACTTTGTACGGATAAAGCCAAGCTGTATCAATTAAAAATGGATTTTTCTGATTGATTATATAATATTTATACTCTCTTGATATAGCATCAAATCTACAATGTGCATCATCTTTAACTGCTAAAATGCCTTTTACAACAATATCTTTAGGTAAAAGAGCATTAATATTATACCTATGTTGTTGTTTTATTTCTAATCCACTATCAAAATGAAAAAAATTGCACAATGCATGAACACCAGCATCTGTTCTTGAAGAACCAGTTAATTCGATTTTATCTTTATAATAAATAAATATAGCCTTTTCTAATTCTTGCTGAATACTATTTGCATTTTTTTGAATTTGAAAACCACTATAATTGGTTCCGAGGTATGCTACTTCTACAAAAAATCTGGCCATTAATTGAGTAATTTTCGAAATTGTTCTATTAAGTTCGACAAAGTGAACTCAGACTCCAATGAACTAAAATTTAAAACATCATAAATATTCGACTTGGCGGTTGTAAAAAACTTTAATCTATTTTGCTCTGCTAAAAACAACAATCCCAATGCTTTTACTTGCTCAACTGTAAAACATTTGCCTTTAATTGCTTTTTTTGCAGTACTAATCATTTTATCATCTGTCGTTTCTAAAGACATTAATTTTCTTGTTCTTGCAAAATCGTTCTCTGTAGCTAAATACACACAGCTTTTGTTGTATTGATTGGAATTACCTACTGTTTTGTTTTTTGCACTATCCAAATTGGTTGATGTTTTAATAACTTCATCGGTAGTAACAATACTGTTTATTGGAATAAAAAGTGCAATGGTATCTGATGGAGTAACGGTAAAATCAATATAAATTTCATCTAAACCCTGACTACTTCCCTTTTGCAGAGTACGTACAATTCGTTTTAAGACTTGGTTTGATTGTGGTGGTTGGTTATTTTCCAAATCCTTTACAACATCATTACTTACAAAAGCTTTCTTTTCTTGATCAGCAGAAATAAATTTTGGTGGAGTTGCAATTACAACTTCTTGAATTGGTTGCTCTACAGGTTTTGTTTCAGTTTTAGGAGTATTGTTAATACTATTACTGGGCTTAATCTTGTTTTCTGATATATTATTTACTTTGGTTGGCACTAAAGCCATATCATCATCTATCTTAACTGTATCGTAAATAGATTTTTCTTTTTCCCAATCTGCTGCATTGGCCATAACACTTTTAAAAGTTACCAAATTAAATAAGCCCCAACCTGTATTGCCAAATTGTTTTAAAACAAAGCCTTGATCTTTATCATCTACAACACAAGTAAACTTCTGTTCAGGATATTTATCTTTCGGAAAACCTGCAACAAAAAAGTATTTTCCATTTTTTAATTTAGGAATTACTAAATGTCCGTTAATGCTAGAACTATAGTTCTTTTGATTAATCATTACATAAAACGGCTGCTTATCTTCTGCTTGTAGGTAAACAAAATATCTCTTTTGTGCAAATGCGTTTATAGTTAACACATTTAGCATAATAACTAAGCCAAATGGCAATAATTTGAATAATCTTTTCATTAACCCTTTTTAATAATGAACGAATTTAGTTAAAAAACGTTTTTCTACGCTTCTCAGTATATAATTAAACCAAATACATTTTTAACCTTTTATAAAAATGTTGTACAGTTATTTTGCTTCTACTATATCTTTATTTATAAAAAATAATTTCATGAGAAAAATTTTTCTGTTTTTAAGTTTGTTTCTTGCAACATTAACCTTTGCTCAAACGGCAAAAAAAGACGATAGTTGGAAAACTCAATACAGGTCTTTTGTTACCAAAACCAACGATTTAGTGCATACTAAGCTAGATGCAAAGTTTGATTATGACAACAGTTATATGCTTGGAAAAGTATGGATTACTTTAAAACCGCATTTCTACTCTACCGACTCTTTACACTTAGATGCAAAAGGAATGAAAATTAACACAATTGAAATTGTTAAAAATAGTAAAAAGAGTGAACTAAAATATACTTACGTAGACAATGTATTGCATATAAAGCTTGATAGAACTTATAGCAGACAAGAAAAATATACCATTTATATTGATTATGTAGCAAAGCCAAATGAACTTAAAGTTGAAGGCAGTGCTGCAATTACCGATGCTAAAGGTTTATACTTTATTAACCCTAAAGGAACAGAAAAAGATAAGCCTATTCAAATTTGGACGCAAGGAGAAACAGAAGCTACATCTGTTTGGGTGCCAACAATAGATAAACCCAATCAAAAAACAACGCAGGAAATGTATATGACGGTTCCTGCAAAATATGTTACCCTTTCTAACGGTAAATTAATGAGCCAAACAAAAAATACAAATGGCACAAGAACCGATTATTGGAAAATGGATTTACCACATGCTCCGTATTTATTTTTTATGGGTGTAGGCGAATATTCAGTTATTAAAGATTTATATAAAGGCAAGGAAGTAAATTACTATGTAGAGAAAGAGTATGAAAAAGTTGCAAGAAAAATTTTTGGCAACACCCCAGAAATGATGAAATTTTTCTCTGAAAAGGTTACTGGTGTTGAATATCCTTGGATAAAGTATTCTCAAATTGTAGGAAGAGATTATGTAAGTGGTGCAATGGAAAATACTACAGCTACCTTACATCAAGAAAGTGCACAACAAGATGCTAGAGAATTGGTAGATGGAAATGGTTGGGAAGGAACGATTGCTCACGAACTTTTTCACCAATGGTTTGGTGATTATGTTACTTGCGAAAGCTGGAGTAACTTAACTGTAAATGAAAGCTTTGCAAACTATAGCCAAGTATTGTGGAAAGAATATAAATATGGCAAAGATGCTGGAGATCAAGAAAATTTTAGCGACATGCAAGGTTATTTGCAAAGCGGTAGTGGAAGTAAAGATTTAGTAAGATTTTTCTATAGAGATAAAGAAGATATGTTTGATGCAGTTAGTTACAACAAGGGTGGAAGAATTTTACACATGCTAAGAAACTATGTTGGAGATGACGCATTTTTTGCATCGTTAAATAAATACTTATCAACCAATAAATTTGGTACAGGAAGTGCCCATAAATTAAGGTTGGCATTTGAAGAAGTAACAGGCAAAGATTTAAATTGGTTTTGGAATCAATGGTATTTTGGTAGTGGAAACCCTCAATTAGATATTACTTACAATTATAGCGAAGACAGCAAAATTGTTTCTGTATATATTAAACAAACACAAAGTGGAGATAAAGTATTTAAATTACCTTTTGCCATTGATGTTTATTATGGAGAAAAGAAAACTAGATACGATGTTTGGATGACCAACAAAACCGATACATTTAGTTTTGCAGCTGCCACAAAACCTGATTTAATAAATGTTGATGGCGATAAAATTTTGTTGTGTTCAAAAAAAGATGCTAAAACTTTAGAAGAATACATACATCAATATAAGTATGCTGGTAAATATTTAGATAGAAAAGAAGCCATTGATTTTGCAAGCAAGAAAACCAAAGATCCAGGAGCTGTAATGTTTTTAAAAGAAGCACTGAACGATAAGTTTGCACCACTAAGAATTAGTGCCTTACAAGCATTAAGCTCTGTAGATTTAAGTGAGGGAATTGCCATAGTAGAAAGAATTGCAACAAATGATCCAGATCGTACTACTAGAGCTGAAGCAATTGATGTATTGGCATCTGCAAAAGACAATAAGTATAAAACCTTATTTACAAAAGGCACCAACGATTCTTCTTATACAGTTGCTGGAGCTAGCTTAGAAGCTTTAGAAGAAATTGATGCTGATGCTGCACTAGCAATTGCCAATAAATTATCTAAAGAAGTAGCCAAAGGCCGTTTAGGAACTGCAATTGCTGCTGTTTTAGTTAAGCATGGCGATGAAAGTTCTTACGATTTTATTGCAACAAATTTTGAAAAAATGCCTTTATCTCAAGCCAAGTTTCAAGCTTTACAATCTTTTGCCGATATTTTAGCAAAAGTTAC
>JAGOUF010000186.1 GCA_018061385.1 Chitinophagaceae bacterium
GCTATAGAAGATCTCCAAACTGTTGGTAATTTTAAAGTTTCAGATGTTAAGTTTAATGAACCTTTTGGTGTAGTTGTAATCCCTAATTGTGCAGCAGTCCATTGATTGTTAGGATCTGCTTTAAAACCAGTAATTAAAGGTAATGAAGTACTGTTTTGAGAAGAACTTACTGTAAAGCTAGCTTGGTTAATACCATTGTTGTTAAAGATACCACCTGGCCATACTAAAGGCATTCTTCCTACAAAAATTCCAGTTCCACCTCTAATGACTAAACCTTCTTCAGGTATTTTATAAGTAAACCCAATTCTTGGAGAAACAACGATGGGAATATTGGGTTTTAAACCACTTTGTGCACCTCTTAAATCATACAATTGTGCCATAGCTGGTAAGGCAACATTGTTAGCATAGGGATCGGTTTTTGGATTGCTTAACATTTTATAATAATCAGCTCTTAAACCAACGTTTAAAGTTAATTTATCACTTGCTCTGTATTCATCATTAATAAAACTAGTACCTCTACCAAACTTAAATAAAGCACCAGCAGTAGTTTTATCATCTTTAATATTATCAATTAAACTATAGCCTAAAGTATATTGTGTTGGTGCACCAGTTAAGAAAGCATTGATACTTGCAAACTGATAATTACCAAATGTGTTTTGAATGAAGATATTGGTAATATCATTCAATTCCCACTCAATACCAGCACTTAATTGATGCTTGCCAGCATTTAATCGTACAATGTCTCTTACTAACCAGTTATCTGATTTTAATAAGTTTTGAGTAGAACTATTTTCGCTACCAAAAATAATGTTAGCAGAACCATCTCTAATACTTACTCTTGGAAAAATAGAACCCAAAGGTTTTCTATCATCATTAACGCCAGTAAAAGAAATTAAGAAGTTGTTGCTAATTATTTTACTTACAACACTCTTTAATTCTAAAGATGCAGAGTTTTGAACACTAGGAAACAATTCTCCATTGTTGTAAAAGTTAATGGTAGAAGCTGTACTACGAGATGGGTTGTTGCGAATTAACTCACTATAACGATAGCTAACCGTTAATTTATGTTTTGTATTAATGTTCCAATCGAAACGAGTTGCAATACGAGTTGCTTCTCTTGTATCTGCATTGTCAATATAATCTCCTGGATCATAATTGTAAGGTGCAGCTTTTAAAGTTTGTGCAAGTGCATTGATTTGAGCAATTGAACTAGAACCTAAATAAGTTGCAGTATTGAATGGTTGAGGAGCAGCATTTTTTTGTGTTTCAGCATTTATAAAGAAAAATAATTTATTTTTAACAATAGGGCCACCCAATGTAAAACCACTTGTTTTATTGTTAAACTCAGTAAAACGAATGGCAACCGATTTATCGCCAGTTGGAGTTTTACCAGTTAATTTTTCATTGGCAATTACATAGTAAAGACTTCCTTTTATTTTGTTGGTTCCTTGCTTAGTAATTGCATTAATACCACCACCTGTAAAGTTACCTAAAGATGCATCGTAAGGAGAAATTACTACTTGCATTTGATCAATTGCATCAATTGAAATTGGAGGTAAACCAGCACGACCACCATTTGTACCTGAAGCAGATAAACCAAATACATCATTATTTACAGCACCATCAACATAAAACGCATTGAAGCGATTGTTTTGCCCAGCAATACTTACTCCACCCTCAGATGTGGTAATTCTTGCTTGAGGAACAGCTCTTAAAAAATCTTGTAAATTACGTCCAACAGTTGGAAGGTTGGTCATTTTTTCACGATCAATTAAGGTTTCTGTGCCACCTTTCCCAGAAACTTCAGTTGTTTTTTTTACTGCATTCACTTGTACATCGCCCAAGTTGTTGGCTTTGTTGGCCATAGCAAAATCAATTTTAAATGATTCACCTAAACTTAAATAAATGTCACTTCTTTTCTCGGTTGCAAAATTTACAAAAGATACTTCTACAGTGTAAGGCCCACCTGGGTTCATGTTACTAATGTCGAAACGACCACTTGTACGACTTTGAACTCGATAAATAGTACCTGTAGCTACATGTGTAGCTGTTATAGTTGCACCAACTAAAGTTTCGCCAGTACTGGTTTTTACTGTCCCACTTAAACTACTAGTAGTACTTTGTGCAAAAGCAAATGCAGGCAATACTAATATTGCCAATACTAGTTGCATTAATTTTTTACTAAGCATAATGTTAATTTTTTCGGTTGCAAATAAAATAAATATTCACTGTACTTGAAAGATACAAATATTGCACAGATTTATGATTATTTTTTAATATAACTTAGAATTACTTTTGTTGCTTCTGTAGAAAAAATGTCATTAAAAAAGGTCGTATTTCAAAAGAAATACGACCTTTTTTTTATTTAGAAATAAGCCTTATTAAAACTAGTTCAATCTAAATTTAAAATACTATTTTTTAGAAAATGTATTTAATACCTATTTGTAATCCCCAAGTACTAGAATTAGATAGGTTATTTTGCCAAGGTTTAGTAACTAAAGCACCATTTAATTGTGCAAGGTTAAATGTTGGATTACCACTTCCATCGTAACCTCTAAATACAAGTGGGTTATTGTATGTGGTGATTTGTCTAACTCCCCAATTTTTATTTAATAAATTACCAGCATTTAAGATATCAAGTGATAATTGTAAAGTGTGTTTTTTGTTACCAATTGTTGTAAATAAATCTTGCAATATTTTAACATCAAATCTGCTGTACCAAGGAAGAAAAGCTTCATTTCTTCCTGCATAAGTATTCACTCTATTTTTTAAATATGGTGTATTATTAATAAATTGATTCCAAGCAGCTGATTGTTCAGCAGCAGTTCTTGCAGGGTTAGAACCACTTGCAGTTTGTGCAACAAAGTTTACATTTCTTGTTATGTATATTAAGTCTGTAGAACTATTTCCGTCATTGTTTACATCTCCATTATACACATAACTATAGCTACCTTGTTTTGATAATTCTCCAAATATTGAGATAGTAGTAGAAGCATGTTTGAAATAGTCAAACTTGTACGATAAATTACCAATAAATCTGTGTGGAGTTGAATATTGTGAGTTGTACAACTGTAGATCATTTTGAGTTAAAGTTGTTGCATTGCTGTTCCATACAGAACTTGCTGTAGAGCCTGGATTTGCAGTAACTTCTCCTGCATAACTTAGAGTGTATGCAAATGAACCATAGAATCCTTTTCTAGAGTTTTTAGTAAGTTGAACAGTTAATGAACCACTACTACCTTTACTAGAATTTTCTAAAACAATTGCAGTACCTAATGTAGAAATTGCTTTTCTATCTGCTGTAGTAACAAATCTAGGTCTTTGGTCTCCAAATGTTGAAGGAAGGAATCCATTAGTAGCTTTTTGGTTTGCATTTCTCATTACAACTGCATTAATATCTTTGGTGTATAATGCTTCCATGGTTAATAACCAATCATTACCTAAGTTTTTATCAAATCCAAGACTAGTTCTCCAAATTTGTGGAAATTTGAAATTCGGATCTGCTAAAACAATATTAGCGTTAGAAGGAAGTGTACCAGCAGTGTTTGAAAAATTACTTCTATATGCATCTGGATTCGGGTTAAATAAATAGTTACTCAACTGTGAAGCAGAAGTAATTGATACACTTGATTGATACATGAAACTATTAGATGGAATATTTGTTAAGAATACAAAAGGAATACGACCTGTGAACAAGCCAGTTCCACCTCTAATAACTAATTTCTCATCAGGAAGAGAATATCTAAAACCTACTCTTGGTGAAAAATATAATGAACTCTTAGGCCAGCTTCCTGTACTATAATTCTTAATTTGACCATCTTGTCCATAAAGGTTCAATGCTAAAATATTTGGATTTTCTAAAGGCTGTTCAGTATAAATTGGAGCATCTACACGTAAACCAACTGTCAATTTAAAATTGCTTGACAAATTCATTTCATCTTGGGCATATAATCCAAGTTGTCCAATTTTTAAATTTGCAGAATATACTGCAGGCTCAGAAGGAACTAAAGAATAAGTGTATGAAAAAGCAGCAGGTGCTTTGTTACTCATAAAATCATTCAATGAATTAAAAGCATAATAACTTGATGCAGCTGGCATAAACATATTGCCAACTCTTTGATATTCGTAAGTACCACCAATAGTTAAAGTATGCTTACCTGCATAATACATTAAATTATTTGTAATATTAAAAACGTCATTGATTACATCATTATTTCTAGTAAAAGGATCAGTTCCAGCAGACATATAATTTTGACCATTGTTGTTGAAAATGTCTATTGTTGGAAATGCAGTTCCACCAGGAATTGTTCTTGTTGATTGAATATTGGTAAGTGTTGCAACAAACTGATTAGAGAATTTGTTGTTGAAATTACTGAATAACTCTAATGCTCCCGACTTAACGATATCTTTAAATCCATAAGCTGAATTTGAAAAAGACATTGAATTAGGGCCAAATCTGCTATTCGGTAGTCTACTTATACTACTTGATGTTCCTACAACAGAAAATGAAGGGTTATTTGGTATACTAGTAGCATTTAATTGTTGATCATTATCATTATTTAATTCATTATACTTCAAAGTAAGTTTATTTGATGAATTAATATTCCAAGAAAGTTTTGCTAAAAACTTATAGTTCTTTACTTTAAAATTTGGGAAATTATCGTAAGAACCTGTACTGTAGCCATATTTGGTTTGCAAATAATCTGAAAATTTCTTTAATGAATCTATGCTAGTGTTTGAAACATTGCCATTGCCAGAACCACCTTTAGGGCTATAAGTAATACCAGGAGCACTTCTCTCTTCTGTTTCATAACTTAAAAAATAGAAAAGTTTGTTTTTAATAATTGGACCTCCAAGGGTTGCTCCCCATATTTTACTGCTCGATGCAACAGGATCTGGTAAAGTTATTGAACCTACTTTTTTACCATTATTATCTTGATTTCTGAAATAGTGATAAACAGAACCATGAATAGTGTTAGTACCACTTTTAGTAATTGCATTAATTGATGCTCCGGTAAAGTTGCCTTGTTTTACATCAAATGGAGATATATTAACAGCGATCTCTTCAATTGCATCTATAGAAATAGGATTTGCACCACCACCAGGAAGTGGATCAGTACTTAAACCAAAGTTATTGTTCAAGTTTGCACCATCAACAACTGTATTGTTATAACGACCATCTCTTCCTCCAAAACTGTTACCATTGGCTTGTGGAGTAAGTTTTGTAAAATCAGATAAACTTCTACTAATAGTTGGTAGGGTCTTTAATATAGCTTGATTAATTACTGTGCTTGCTCCAGTTCTGTCTGTTGATGCTTTTTTCTTTTGGGAGTTTACAGTTACATCATCAAGAGTTTTAGAGTTCTTGCCTACAAGAGCTGCATTAATTACAGTTGGCTCACCTAATGAAAGGTACAAATCAGTATAAGTTTCTGTTCTTAAACCTACAAACTCAACTTTAACAGCATAAGGGCCACCAGTTCTTAAACCATTTAGTGTGAATACTCCAGCTTTGTTAGATACAGTTTTGTAAACTGTTCCAGAAGGCTCATGAGTAGCAGAAACTGTAGCACCTTGAATAGGGTTGTTTTTTTCGTCTTTT
>JAGOUF010000187.1 GCA_018061385.1 Chitinophagaceae bacterium
TATTAATACCAAGTGTTACAGTACTATTTTTTGGTGCTGTATCATGCAAAAAGTATTTAGACAAAGCTCCTTTAGATACTATTACTTCTGAAGCATTTTATACCAATGCAACTCAAGTAGATCAAGCATTAACAGGTATTTATAGTGCTTATGGTGCAAGAACCATGAGCCCAGGTTTTGGAAACCCAACTTCGTATTACTCTAAAATGGATTTGTACACTGAGATTGGTTTAGAGAGAGGTTTAAATGGCACAATTGGTTCTGGTGCTTATAATCCAACAGATGGAACAATTAGAGAGATTTGGGCTGGATTTTACCAAGTAATACAACGTGCCAACAGCTTATTGTTTAATATGTCAAGAGCTCAATCTGTTATGGCTCCAGAAGAGTTTTCTAGAGTGCAAGCAGAAGCAAAAGTTTTAAGAGCATCGGCTTACTGGCATTTAATGGTGTACTTTGGTGATATTCCATTTTTTACTGGTCCTCTAGCACAAAGTGATTTCTTTGGTGCTACAAGAACTTCAAAATCTGCAATTGTAGATGCACTTGTAAGCGACTTAAAAGGAATTGCCACTGATTTGCCTTGGTTGCCAACAGCACAAGGAAGAGTTAGTCGTGGTGTAGCTTTGGGTACTGCAGCAAGAATTGCAATGGTAGATAGACGTTATCAAGAAGTGGTTAGCATTACAGATAATATCATCAACAACGGACCTTACGGGTTAAACCCTTCTTACCAAAACTTGTTTAGAAAATCTGGTCAAAATGCCAATGCCAATAATGAAATTATGTTCATTTATCCTTTTGGTGATGCAGATGGAGGTTCTTTCAGTTATTTAAATTTAGTATTGGGATCAAGAAATCAAGGTGGACAATCAAGTCATTTTCCAACACAATTTTTAGTAGATTTATTTGAGTGCAACGATGGTAAAACAATTGATGTTTCTCCATTATACAACCCTGCACGTCCCAATCAAAATAGAGATCCACGTTTAAAACAAACTGTAATTGTACCTGGCGATACTGTAATTGTGCAAGGCTTTACAAGTAATGTTTACAGCCCTACAAATAGAACTGTACATACTTACAATCCAACAAGTGGTGTTGTTACACTTAGTACAACTGCTAACCAAGATAGTGCAAATATTTTTGGACCACGTTTAAATGGTGGTGGATATTTATGGAGAAAATATGCACAAGATAGAGACGTTAATGGAACTGCTGCTAACTTATATAAAGTTGGTTGGATATATATGCGTTTTTCTGAAATTTTATTATTAAATGCTGAAGCAAAATTAGAAGGTGGAGCTGGAGCAGTAGATGTTGCCACATCAATTAATAAAGTTAGAAATAGAGTTGGAATGCCTGGTGTAGATGGTGCAACATTGGCCAATGCAACAGCTTTAAAGCAATTGGTTCGTCGTGAAAAAACAATTGAATTTGCAAACGAAGGAATTCACATGGCTGATATGCGTAGATGGGACAATGGTGCATATGCTGCAAAAGTAATGGCTGTTCAAATTTATGGTGCTCCATTGTCGTCCATGACGCTAGTGCCTGGACAAGGTTTAGTGTATGATAATCCTGCTCCTAAACCAACTTTTGATGCAGTGTATAAAGTGCCAACAACATGGCCTAATGCAGATGCACTTAGATTAAAAAGAGAGTTAAGAATATTTAATGCTAACCAACATATACTTTGTCCAATTCCACAAAGTGAAATTGATAAAGTTCCTAGTTTAATTCAAAACCCAAATTGGTAAGAATTTTAATTTCAGAAATTAAAGGGTAGCGAAAATTCGCTACCCTTTTTTATACAAAATTTTATCATATGCAACAAAGAGAAATAAGTATTGATGCACTGAGAGGATTTGCCATTTTAACAATGGTATTAAGTGGAAGTATTGCTTTTGGAGATACACTTCCTGCTTGGATGTATCATGCACAAGTGCCTCCTCCATTGCACAAATTCAATTCTTCAATTGCTGGTATTACTTGGATAGATCTTGTATTCCCATTCTTCTTATTTAGTATGGGTGCTGCAATGCCATTGGCTTTAAAAAAATATATTGATGCGAATAAAAGCTTCGTTGAAATTATTAAAATTGCTTTAAAGCGATTGATATTGCTCACATTTTTTGCATTGTTTCTTCAACATATGAAAGCTTGGGTTATTGGCAACAATCCTGCATTAAAAGAACAGCTATTTTCAATGTTGGGTTTCATTGTACTATTTTTTATATTTTATGAAAATAAAAATACACTCTACAAGAAACATTTTACAATAGTAAAAATTGTTGCTTGGTTAATGGCTCTTGTACTTTTATATCAATTGCCCTTTTGGAATGGAAAAGGTTTTGATTTATACAAAAGTGATATCATTATTATCGTACTTGCCAATATGGCTTTCTGGGGAACAATACTGTATTTTATAACAGCCAACAAGCCATTTATAAGATTGGGGATTTTACCATTTTTAATGGCTATTTTTTTAGCTGCTAAAGAACCTTCAAATGGTTGGGCTAAAGAAGTTTTTAACTTCAACCACATTGGTACTGTTTATTTTGATTGGATGTATCAATTCTATTATTTAAAGTATTTATTTATTGTAATTCCTGGTACAATTGCAGGAGAATATTTATTATCATCCCTCAGTAAAAAAAGTCAACCAACCAATACCGCTGCAATAACTATAATCAACAAAGAGTTCTTCATAGCACTTATTGGTATTGCATTAATTGTACTCAATTTATATGGTTTATTTACAAGGCAATTAACGTTCAACCTCATTGGCACAGCAATGCTTTGTGCATTGGCAATAAAATTAGTTTATCCATTGAACAATGAAAATGCAATAAAGAAAATCATTTATACAGGAAGTTATTTTTTGCTGTTGGGTTTATTTTTTGAAGCTTATGAAGGTGGTATTAAAAAAGATTTTTCAACTTATAGTTATTATTTTACCACAAGTGGTTTGGCCTTTTTTTGCTTGGCAACATTTTCAATTCTTGCAAAGAATTCAAAGAGTAATTATTGTATAAAATATTTAGCCTTAAATGGAAAAAACCCAATGATAGCTTATGTTACAGGAAGTTTATTACTACTGCCAATTTTATCTATAACACAAACAAAAGTTTATTGGGAAGCTATGAATCAAAATGTAATGATGGGCTGCTTAAAAGGAATTTTATTTACCGCAATTGTTTCATTAATTACAGTTTGGTTTACAAAAAAACAATTGTTTTGGAAAACCTAATTATTACTTAAACTTACTTACTCACCGTTATAATTAATTTTCCTCCTGCTAACAATTGTTGATGTGTAATTGAATGAACGGGTATACTTTTTTCATTAAAATGAATAGCAGTAATCTTATTTCTATGTGCTTGGTTGGTTGAACCTTTAACTTGAATGTTCAACAATTTACCATTGGGTAATTGTAAGGTTGCTTTATTAATAAAAGGCAAACCAAACATATATACCCCGCTTGCAGGATTCATAGGATAAAAACCTAAACTTGTAAAAACATACCAAGCACTCATTTGGCCACAATCATCATTTCCACTTAATCCGTTTGGTCCAACTTTATACATACTATCCATTACAACTTTTAACCACTTAGCAGCCTTTTCAGGTTTATCTAGAGCTGTGTACATATAAATGATGTGGTGGCTTGGCTCATTGCCATGTGCATATTGACCAATTAAACCAGTTACATCAGCACTTACATTTTCGCCATGCAGTTCAGATGTAGTAGTAAACAAAGTATCTAACTTTTCAATAAGTTTACTTTTGCCTCCATATAAAGTTGCAAGCCCATTTACGTCATGAGGTACAAAAAAACTATGTTGCCATGCAGTACCTTCAACATATTGTCCATCAAAACCATGTTCAGAAAAAATAGGATCAAAAGGTTCAACAAATTTACCATTGCTATTTTTGGCCCTCATAAATCCGGTACCCTTATCAAACAATTGTTTGTAACTGTTGGCACGTTTCATAAACAATTTATAATCATTTGTAAAACCTAATTTTTTGGCAACTTGTGCTATACACCAATCATCAAAAGCATATTCTAAAGTTATGGTTACACTCCAACCCACTTTATCTTGTGGCACGTAACCATATTGTATAAATTCTGGTGTGCCACGTTGATTTTGAAAAGCACTTTTTTTCATTGCAGTATATGCATACTCATAATTAAAGCCTTTAATGTTTTTTAGGATTGCATCTGCAATTATTGGAATGCTGTGATAGCCAGTCATAGTATTGGCTTCCCAAGTGCTTAAATCCCAAACAGGCAACAAACCATTGTCTTCATACAATTGCAGCATACTATTAATCATATCCGGCAATCGCTTGGTTTGTGTAAGAGTAAATAATGGATTTAAAGCCCTGAATACATCCCATTGAGAAAACACTGTGTACTTTTCTTTTCCTTTAGTAAACTTTAATTGTTTGTTATCATGTGTTTGATAAGACCCATCTTTATCGCTATGCACAACAGGTGCTAAACAAGTTCTATACAAAGCCGTATAAAATTGTTGTGCTTGTTGTTGATTGTTGGTGTTGATTTTAATTTTTTGCAACTCCTTTTCCCATAAATTTTCTGCATGAATTGCTATTTCATTAAACGTTTGATGCTCACTTTCTTGCAAAGAATTAAAAGCTTGGTCTGTGCCAACAGAACTTATTCCAACCCTTACCAACAGTGGATTTTCGGTGTTAAACTGTAAAGCAATTTTTACATTATTGCCATAAGCTTGTGTATTGGTTTTAATGGAATCGTCTATAAAAATCTGTTGCTTTATTTTTTGAGAAAATGTAGCAGCAAAATAAACTTTCTGTCCCTTTGCCCAACCTGCACTATACCTATAACCCACAATGGTAGAATCATTTATAACCGATAACATTCCAGCGGTACTTTTATCCCAATTTATTTTAAAACCCATATCAAAACGTAACCAACCATTGTTATTGGGAAAAGTATATTGATGTACACCATTGCGATTGGTTGACGTAAGTTGACAGTTCACTCCATTATCTAATTTCACTTGATAATAACCAGGTTTTGCCGATTCGTTTTTGTGGCTAAAAGGTATCAATATTTTTTCCTGACGCAAGTTCACTGTATCAACCAATGGCAATACAGAAATATCGCACCAATCACCAATTCCTGTACCACTTAAATGTGTATGACTAAACCCTGCTATGGTTTTACTACTGTAATGATAGCCACTACACCAATCCCAGCCTTCTACGCCATTATCAGGGCTTAATTGCACCATTCCAAATGGTACAGTAGCACCTGGATAAACATGACCATGTCCACCAGTTCCTAAAAATGGATCAACAAAATTTGTTAATTTTTGAGTATAAGAAATAAGGCTGCACTTAATAAGTACAGCCAATAAAAATGTTTTTTTCATACTAGATATTTCTAACTATTTAATGTAAGGATATTGCCCTTGAAAAAATGTAAGCTTGTCTTTTATTCCTTCATAAAAAAAGAAACATTCTCCTTTAAAACCCTTTGCCCTATTGGCTTGTATCATTTGTGTTAAAAATGGATCGCCTACCAATGTAGAACCTGATTTTAAC
>JAGOUF010000188.1 GCA_018061385.1 Chitinophagaceae bacterium
CCCAATAAGCCAAAAATTTCGCCTTCAAATACTTCAAAACTTATGCCTTTTACAGCATGAAAGTCGCCATACTTTTTATGTAAATCTTTTACTACAATTATTTGTTTGCTCATACTGTTGTTATTCAAAAATGAATTTACTTTTATGTTCTAAATTAACACGTTCATTAAATTTAAAATCGAAATAAGAAGCACTGTCTTTTTTTGCTCTGATCATTAATGCTGTTCTACCATATTCAATTCCAGCTTCATCAATGGCTTTCACTTTTACAATTTTTACAAAATCTTTTTCAAATATTAAGTACATACTTAAAATATTTTCATTGCCTACTTTGTTTTGATTGTAATACAATTTGCCTGTTTTAACACCAGCTTGTTGCAATGCATCACTTAATTGTGCAGTACTTTGAATAGACTTTTCAACACCAGTACCAATATTGGTTACAATATCGCTACCAACTTTTCCTGCTGATTCTGCTGTTTTATCAATGGCATTTTTAGTACTATTTTTAACTCTATCGCAACTAAACAATACAATGGTTGCAAAGCACATTACAATTGTTATTCTAAACATGTTTATATTATTTACTAAGTGAAAAAGCAAACCCAATATTTTGTTGTTGTGGAGCAAAGCCTGTGCTATAGCCTTTTTTTTGATCGTAATAGGCAGCAGCCAAAAGTAAATTTTTTTGTGCATGCACATTCAATACTCCACCTGTTGCATTTAGTATAGCACTTGCACCAATTAAATACCAATTTACTTTACCTTGTTGAGATGATAAAAAAACATTCGCCAAAGGCAAAGCAAATCCACCTACGAAAGTAAAAATATCTGCACTTGTTTTATTGGCTTTGTACTTTTTAAAATACATATTTAATTGATCATCGTTTAACTGATTGAACAAAATGCCCAGCTTATTTTTACCAATATACAATTTACCATCGTACACCAAACCTGGCCTAGAGAGTGGTGGAATAAATGTTAATCCTTTAGGACTATGGTAGTACAATTTTTCTGTAATAGAACTTTGTGCAAAGCCCTGAAGCATTGTAAATAAAAGAATAACAAGCATTGTTTGTTTCATGAATATTTATTTAACCTATTGTAAAAATAGTTGTGTTAAGATAAATTACATTTATTTGTTTTGGGCATTTTACCAACAAGTACAATTGCTTATATTCAGTAAATTGTTCATTTTTTTGAAACAAAAAAGCACCCAATAAATATTGAGTGCTTATATAAATTATAGCTTGAATGTAAAAACAGTTTATGCTTTTTTTGAAGCATTGTCTTTTACTAAATAAGTATCTAATTCATCCATCATGTTTTTACTACCTATAAAGAAAGGTGTACGTTCATGCAATTCTGTAGGTGGAATATCTAAAATTCTAATTTTGCCATCGGTTGCTCTACCTCCTGCTTTTTCAACAATAAATGCAAATGGATTGCACTCGTACAACAAACGAAGTTTACCTTTTGGCTTATCGGTTGTACCAGGATACGTAAAAATTCCACCTTTCAATAAGTTTCTATGCACATCGGCAACCATACTACCAATGTAGCGTTGAGTATACGGACCTCCGTCTAGTTTTGTTTTTTTCTGACAAGCAGTAATGTATTGTTTTACACCTTCATCATACTGAAAGAAATTACCATGATTTACAGAATATAATTTACCATCATCTGGGCATTGAATATCTGGATGACTTAAACTAAATTCTCCAATTTGTTGATCGAGTGTAAAACCATTTACGCCACGTTTGGTTGCATAAACCAACATTGTACTACTTCCATAAATTACATAACCTGCTGCTACTTGCTTATTACCAGGTTGCAAAAAATCTTCTTTGGTACAAGGCAAACCCAATGGGCTAACTCTTCTATAAATACTAAAAATTGTACCTATTGAAATATTTACATCTATGTTTCCACTACCATCTAATGGATCGAACATACAAATGTATTTGCTGTTGTTGCTAACAGGATCATCAAAAACAACAATATCATCCAATTCTTCGCTAGCAATTCCTGCACAACTAATTCCATGTTTTAGTACTCCTACAAATTGATCGTTGGCATAAATATCTAGCTTCTTCACTTCTTCACCTTGTATATTGGTTGTTCCGTAATCGCCTAAAATATCAACCAACCCTGCTTTATTTACTTCTACATTTACTCGTTTTGCAGCAAGTCCTAAATCTCTCAACAAAGAACTTAACTCACCTGTTGCTGCAGGAAATTCTCTCATTTGTTGAATCGTAAATTCGTCTAAGGTTAAAATGTTTCTATTGATATTCATAAAGCAATTGTTTATTGTAAAAGTAAGTATCTATTAAAAAAAATGAACAAGAAAATAATTTATTGGTTAGCCAACTTACTTTTTTTACGACCATATAAAAAATAAATGGCCAAACCAAAGCCCATCCAAACAAAAAACCAAAGCCAACTAATTGGTGGAATTTCAATCATTAAATACATACAACACATTGCACCTAAAATAGGTATTAAAGAGTAATTGCGTAAAAAACTAAGTACAGCAATAACTAAAGCAATGGCTATAAATATGATGAACAATAATTCTTGATATCCTTCACTAGCAATATTTGCAAACGCATCTTGTAAACGTTGATTGAATAACCAAATGAACAATGCTACTAAAATTGGAATAATAAATTTTCCATTGATGTATGGAAGTTTGAAATTTCCTCCAACTGATTTACCTGTTAACTTTGGAAGCACTAAAACGCCCAAACAAACCAATACGAAAGCAAACAAAGTTCCAATACTCGTTAAATCCGTTACAATACTTGCCGGTAAAAATAATGATGGAATGCCTACTAAACAACCTGTTACAATGGTAGCAAAAGAAGGTGTTTGAAATTTAGGATGCACTTTACCAAAACGTTTAGGCAGTAAGCCATCTCTACTCATACTCATCCAAATTCTTGGTTGCCCTAATTGAAAAACTAACAATACACTTGTGGTTGCAACTACTGCACTAATAGAAATAATGTAGCCAGTTTTTGTCATACCTAATTTTTCAAAAACAAACGCCAAGGGATCGCTTACGTTCAATTCAGAATAATTCACCATACCCGTTAACACCAATGCAATTAAAATGTACAAAACAGTACAAATGATTAATGAATAAATCATGCCTCTTGGTAAATCTCTTTGAGGGTTTTTACATTCCTCGGCAGTTGTGCTAATTGCATCAAAACCAATGTAGGCATAAAACACAGCAGAAACGCCAGCTAAAACGCCACCAAAACCATTGGGTAAAAAAGGGTTCCAATTGTTTGTATCAACATAAAAAAAGCCCATCACAATGATAAAAATAATTACAGCAATTTTAAAAAGAACCATGAAGTTGGTCATCTTTTTACTTTCTTTAATACCAACATATGCCAAGCAAGTAATTAGTACAACAATTAATGCAGCAGGAAGATTTATAAAAATATGTTTCCCAGCAATAGTTGGTGCATTTGCAAAAGCATCTATTGCCATTTGCATGGCACTTGTTAATGGTTTACCTGCACTTTGAGCTGCAATTGCATCGCCATAAGCAGATGAAGCAGTAAATGGATCTATTAACAACCACGAGGGCAAATGAAGCCCCAAACCTCTTAATAAATTATCAAAATATCCACTCCAACTAATGGCCACAACAATGTTACCAATTGCATATTCTAATATTAATGCCCAACCAATAATCCATGCAACCAACTCTCCAAAACTTACATAAGCATACGTATATGCACTTCCTGAAATGGGTACTCTACTTGCAAATTCTGCATAACACAATGCACTAAAACCACAAGTAACTGCTGTTATAATAAATAAAAAAACAACACCAGGACCGCCATCAAAACTTGCTTTACCAATAGTTGAAAAAATACCTGCACCAATTACGGCAGCAATGCCCATAAAAGTTAAATCTTTTACGGTTAATATTTTATTTAATTGCTGACCATGACCATCTGTATTTCCTGCGGCAGCTTCTGCAACTATTTTATCAATAGATTTTTTTCGGAATAACGACATGTACAGTTAGTTTTAGTTTTGTTTAGAGAAATGGTGTGCTAATATAAGTAGTTCTATTGCTAATATTAAACTTATGAACTGCTAGCCAGTAAAGAAGCCATCACGAAAAAGTAATTTTTATAAAAAATTAATTACAACTGTAAAAAAATAATTGATTGTTGAAAATTGGCTTTGCTCTATTTGAATAATCTGAATTTACAATTGATTGAACATAACATTTTTCATTTGTATTACTTGTAAATATCGCACTATAAGCTACAATAGATTCCTCATCTTTTACATAACTCACCAATCTATTTTCGGTTAAATCCACATCAAAATCTTTAAAATTTTCAATAACTAAATTCACAATTTCTTTTTGCTCTTGAATAACGAAGGCAGGCGAATTACTCTTCTTCCAAGTGATGATGATTCCTCTATTTTTCTTACCAAATCGTTTAACCCACTTCACTTCTATCTTTGCAATGTTGGGTTCATTCTCCAATACTATTGCTAGGTTTTCAATAGACTCCTTGCTTGGTTTTACCAACTTAGCAAATCCATTTTCCATATTATTAAAAAGAATAGGAACTACTTTTTTTAGGTTCCCTTTTACTGTTACTTTTTCTTGTGCTACAACTGTTGAAACTGTTGCTAATACTACAAATAAGAGAAGGAGTATTTTTTTCATGATGATTAAAATAGTATTGTATAAATTGAATAATGATTTTAAACGTCTCTCTGAATTAAATATTCAGCCAATTCCATTAGTGGTTTTTTTCTAGATGCTGTTACTGCAATATCGTCTAAATGCTGATAAGCAATTTGCAAATATTTTTCCTTTAATTCTTTTGCCCATCCATCTACATTACAAGCTTTAAAAATTGCCAACATTTTTTCTACTTTATTAGCTGAATTTTCTAGCATCAATTGTTCAATTTCACTTTTCTGTTCAGGTGTTGCTACTTCCAAAACATGCAAGAACAAAAATGTTTTTTTGTTTTGGCGAATATCTCCACCAACATCTTTTCCAAATTTTTCTGGATCGCCAAAAGCATCTAAATAATCATCTTGTATTTGAAAAGCAATGCCCAAGTTTTTTCCAAACTCATAGATGTGTTTACAATTACCCTCACTTGCACCACCCAATACTGCTCCAATTTCTAAACTTGCAGCAATTAATACAGAAGTTTTTAAAGCAATCATTTGAATATAATCATTCAAATTAACCTGTAATTGTTGCTCAAAATCCATATCCATTTGCTGACCTTCACAAACTTCTCTTGCCGATCTATTAAAAATGTGCAGTACTTTATGAATGTGTTGCGAATCAACCTTATTCAAATAATCGTAACAACGAATTACCATTACATCGCCACTTAAAATAGCAGTACTGCTGCCATATTTTTTATGAACAGTTTCCATGCCTCTACGTAAAGGAGCTGCATCCATAATATCATCATGTATCAATGTAAAATTGTGGAAGAGTTCGATTGCCTTAGCTGCTTCATAAGCATCATTACTAATTTCTCCAAATAGTTCATTGCCCATTAAACACATAACTGGCCTTATTC
>JAGOUF010000189.1 GCA_018061385.1 Chitinophagaceae bacterium
ATGGACCAGCATTGGCATCCCAAACCCAGTATTGTGTTCCAATATTGGTGGTTGTATTTAATCTTGTTCCGATATCTACTGCTGATGGATATGGATTGGCTACAACACTATAATCAATTGGTATTACGACACTTTGATTGCCTGTGTTTAGAGTTCCTGTCATATCTAAAGTAACAGCATTTGGAGTGTAAGCTGCACCAGTTAAAGATTCTGGTTGTGTTCTATCGCCACGTACCAATACTCTTATTCCTCTATGTTGTGTCCAACTGGCATCACTGGTTGATGTGAAAGCTGTCCATGCTTGTGTAACACTATTGTCAAACCAATAAGCTGAAGGACTACTTGAAGTTGTTGCATCAAAACTTGCATCTGGTCCTGTAATATAAATATCATCTTTTAAACTACTCATATCTAAAGCAGTACTAAATGGATGACCCAAGAAACGTGAAGTTCTACGACCGCCTGGTATATAGCGTTCTACTGTGACGTTTGTTGCCCCACTTAATGAACCTGTAATTGCAGCAATTGAAGCTGTTCCTGCAACAGTAGATTTAAGAGTTACGGAATTGTTAGTAAAGTTGCTAGTACCTGCAATAGTTAAAATTTTAGCTGGATTAATTACTAAACTTCCTGCAGTTAATGTTAGAGCAGATGAGCTATTTACTGTATAGTCTGTAATAAAGCTTAATGTACCACTTGCTTTATTCATGGTCATATTCACTTTATTTGTTACAGAGCCAGTATTTGAAAAATCTTGATCACCTGTACCAGTATAATTAATTAATAAACCTCCGCTAGCTACTCCATCCAAAGTGCCACTGTTGGTTAGGTTGCCAGTAATATTCATTGTAAGGGCTACAACACCAGTACCTGCATTAATGCTTCCTCCTGAAGCTACAGATACACTACTTGCACTACATGTAGAGCTTGTTGTAGCCTGAATTAAACCACCTGCATTTACTGTTAGTCCTCCATTAAATCCTACCCCAGCTCCAGAAGTACCAGCAAATGTGAACTTACCTCCATTAATGGTAGTAGTACCTGTTATTTGAGTTGTTGCAGAGTTTCCAAAACTATAAGTACCTGTACCTGTATTTTCTATTGTTACATTTCCTAAAATGGATGTTATAGTTGAACCAGAACTATAAATAGACGTTTGATTGGGGCAATTCCAAGTGAAGTTTTTAATACTTGCAGGAGGAGTTAAAGCCACGCTTGAAACTATACCTGAAACTATATAATTCACATGTCCTGCATTTGCATTGATACTTGCCGTAGGAATTGTGCCAGCATTTCGAGCATGATTATAAGTTGAATTATCTGCAAAAATTATTGTAGTTGCAGAAGCTCCAGTAATTGTACCTCCATTAATAAAAGTGCCATTGATGGTAAGTGTTGCACCACTAAAATTAATAACTGATGGGTAGGTAGGATCCGTTGCAGTCATACCCAATGTTCCATTTACTGTACCAGTAGGAGCAGTACCTGCAAACGCAATAGTTAACGCATTGGTTAAATGCGTTAACAACAAAGACGATCCTGAACCAACGTTCAATACTTCAAGGTTGTTTCCTTTTAAAGTTAACATGTTGCTTGCAGCTAAAGGCTGCAATGAAACTGAAGCAGAGCCAGAAATGTTTAATTTACCAATGGTTGTTGTAGGTACACCTGTAATTATTGCATTGGTATTGATATTCATTTCATCGGCATCGGTAGGTAATGTTCTTGAAGGTGTCCAATTGCCAGCAGTAGACCAACTGCCTGTTGCACCACCACTCCAAGTATAAACTTGATAAATAAAATAACTATTGGCTTGATTGATAATTGGGAAAGCTGCACCTGTAAGTGCAACAGAACTTGGAGGAGCCGTAAAACCAAGACCATTGCTAATTCCAATATTAGGTACACCAGCATTATCAGAAGCTACAAGAAAGTATTGAATTTCTTCACCAGAAACTACTGCTGAGTTTAATAAAGAAAAGTCAAGTGTAAAATCAAATGGAGAAGTTACACCATTAGATTCTACAAATTTCCAACCATCATCTGCACTTGTATTTCCAACAAAAGCATTTGCATTGGTTGACTTTTTATAATACAATCGAGGCTTATCCGCATGCAATCCACTTGGATCGGAAATAATTACATTATTGAATGATGGAGCTGAAATGCTTGCAGTATTGGGTATTGGAGTAAACGAAAAAGTTGGACCAACTTCATCAATTGGATTGCCTGAAAATTCATCTGCACCAATATCTGGAGTACTTACATTTCTAACATTTCCATCAATATCATCTAAAATTCCACTAACAGTAACGCCACCACCTTCAGCTCTTGTACCAACCAAAGTATTTAAATGTAAAAAAGTTGGGTCGGTAGCCGTTGTACTTAAGAAATTAGGCATTTCAGTAACTGAATTGTTTTCTCCAGGTGAAAGCCTAGCTTTCATTTGAACAATGGTTTGATCGGAATTTGTACCATCATAAAACAATAATTTGGAAGCACTTGGAACACCTGAATAAAACATGTTGTTGCTACTTGCTGTATTGTAATTATTTAAATCTGTAGCACTACTTCTTCTAAATGCAGTTATTACACCAGTGCCACTTGCTGTTGATGTATTTACAACTAAGTTGTTACGCATTGTAAAGTTGGAAGTTGAACTGGTTGAACTATATGTATGAAATATACCAGAAGTACCAAAATTTGCACCTAGCGAACTAGCATTTATGTAAATTGTATTGAATGATGCAAAAATGGAAGTGCTGGCTGTGGTACCAGTAAAACTAATCCCTCTTATTCCATCTGTAGATGCAGAAAAAGGTGCTGTTAAATTACCGATAATATTGTTGTAAATGTTGGTAGTTGTTCCTGTAGCAATAAATAATAAACCCGATACTATACCATTGGTAGTTGTTCCTGTGCCTGAAGATAAATCGCCAATTGTATTGTTATAAATATCGTTTTTAGTATTTCCCCCACTTCCAACAACAATGCCATATACTATATCAACACCAACAATATTGTATACCTTATTGTTGTATAAGCTTCTTGTATTTGCAGCTGTACAATAAATACCATATCTAGTACCTGTGCCACCAGAAATATTTGAAACTATATTGTTATAAATATTTTGTGTATGTGCTGCGTTGGTAGTATTTTGAATTGCATAAAACAAACCACTACCAGAAAGTGTAAAATTTGAAAAGTTATTCCCAAAAATATTGTCTATCCCTGTAGCTGTACCAGCAGAATTTATCCCATAAAACGAACCTGTAGCAGAAGTTTTTGAAATGGATGTAACTGTATTGCTATCTATATTTCTAACCCCAGCAGATGTGTTGCTATTATATATAACATAAGAAGCAGCTGTAGAAGCCGATGTACCTCCAAACGTATTTTGATGTATACTAATAGAATCGAAAGAATTTGCATTGTACAACCAGTTACATGCTGCTGTTCCATTTGCATTCAAAGTAATATCGTTGTTTCTATAACTTAATATACCACTTGCAGTATTTGCAGTTGTTATAGAAATTCCAGTTAATCCACTAGTATGAGGAGTTCCACCACCTGCTGTATTATTTATCGTATTGTAACCTGCATATACATTATTTATGTAAATAAAGTATATGCCATAAGTTGTTGCAGCAAAACCACCTCCAAAATTTTGTATAGTATTACCAGCACCGTTTGCACCAATATTAATGTTTTGATCATAAGAAGCACTATACCCTCTACAATAAATACCAGCATGCACATTGCTTATCGTATTGCCTTGTATATTAATATTTTCGTTTCTGCCACTATTGACAGAAACTACAACACCTGTAGCAGATGAAACTGAGGTTGTACCATTGCTAATGTAAATACCAATAACATATTGACTTGTGCCTTTTGTCAGGGTAATAGCACAATTTTTTATTGTAACATTTTGGCAACCGTCGGTAGCTGTTTTATAGGTAAAATATCCATACTCAATTCCTTCATCGCTAGCTGCAACATCAATGGCATCAACAGTTATACAATCTGTACCATCTACTCGTACAACTGCATCCCCTAACCCACCAAGTGTGCTAGTTGAATTGGTACCAACATCTGTTCGTGTAATTTTAGGATTTGCACCAACACCCGATTTTTGAAATACAATTGGATTTGCCAAAGTACCTGTAGCTGTAATGGTTAATTGGGCTGAAGTAGTTTCTGTATGGCCAGTTGCAACATTAAAAGTTACACCACCTGCACCAACGCCATTTAAATTTAAATCGGCAATTGCTAAAGCAATTGTTGCATAATCACCAGGAATTGTTTTTACACCTGTTAACTGAGAAAAGCCTACAAAACTTGTAATACAAAACACTACTATTAGGAATATCTTTTTCATAACCGTCAATTTTGGTAATAATAAAATAAGTGGGGGGTTGTGCAAGGTACGCTTTAAGCAATCAATTTCCAATATCCTATTTCATTTACAAAAACTTCCCAGTATAACTACCTTTTGCTTTCTTTAAATCCTTTGGAATACCCGCAAAAACTAAATTGCCACCCAAGTCTCCTGCTTCGCTGCCAAGATCTATTGCCCAATCGGCACTTTTAATTACATCTGTATTGTGTTCTATTACAATTAAGGAATGTCCTTGTTCTATTAATGCATTGAAAGATGCCAAGAGTTTTTTAATATCGTGAAAATGTAATCCTGTAGTAGGTTCATCAAAAATGAATAAAATATTTCCGTTGCCTTTTCCCTTGCCTAAAAAGCTTGCTAATTTTACACGTTGTGCTTCTCCACCTGATAAGGTGTTAGAACTTTGACCCAATTTAATATAGCCCAAACCAACATCTTGCAAGGGTTGCAATGCTTTGGCTATAGTAGCCCCATCTTTTCCTGTTCCAAAAGAAGAAGAAAAGAATTCAATAGATTCATCTACACTCATTTCTAAAACATCGTGAATATTTTTTCCATGAAAATTAACTTCCAGTACTTCTTCTTTAAACCTTTTTCCTTTACACACTTCACAAGTTAAATGCACATCGGCTAAAAACTGCATTTCAACAACTTGCTCCCCTTCTCCTTTACAAGCATCACACCTTCCTGCATCTACATTAAACGAAAAATGTTTGGGCAAAAAACCTCTTGTTTTAGACATGGGATGTTTAGAAAAAGCATCTCTTATTTCATCATACGCTTTTATATAAGTAACAGGATTGCTACGAGATGATTTGCCAATAGGATTTTGATCAATCAATTCAATTTGTGAAATGGTATCTATATCGCCAGTAATCGATTTATGGAAACCCACTTTATCGGCAAACTCTCCTTTTATTTTTTGCAATGCAGGATACAAAATTTGTTTTACTAAAGTTGTTTTACCACTTCCACTAACACCACTCACTACACACAAAACATTTAAAGGAAATTGTACCGTAATGTCTTTCAAATTATTTTGTCTTGCCCCAGTAATTGTAATGCTATTGTTCCATTTACGAAGTTGTTTGGGAACCTCAATTTTATATTCTCCACTTAGATATTTGCCAGTTAAACTTTTTGGATGATTGATTAACTCTTGATAATTTCCTGCAGCTACTACTTCTCC
>JAGOUF010000190.1 GCA_018061385.1 Chitinophagaceae bacterium
ACTAAAGCGTAGATATCAACTCCCGAAATTTTTTCCAAATAATTAATGAATTTCATACTTAAGTATTATTAAATAGTTGAATGTTATTTTTCGGCTGCTACAGCTTTTTGTTCAGCTTTAATATCAGTTCCAATTCTTTGCAAATAGGCAATTAGAGCAACAATTTCTTTTTCTTTATTCACCAATAATTTATTGTTACTTTCTACTTTTAAGTTGATTCTAATACGATTTGCTTGTGCCATTAAATCAGAGTTTGCAACTTTATCGTACCCTTCAGGATATGGAACTCCCAATGTTTGCATTGCTCTAATTTTAGCTGGAGTAATAGCAGTATCAATATTATCTTCAAACAACCAAGGGTAAGATGGCATAATTGAACCAGGGCTCATACTTTGTGGTTCTAACATGTGATTGTAATGCCAACTATCTGAATATTTACCCCCTACTCTAGCTAAGTCTGGACCTGTACGTTTACTACCCCACTGAAATGGATGATCATAAACAAACTCACCAGCTTTACTGTATTCGCCATAACGTGCAACCTCATGACGGAAAGGACGAACCATTTGAGAATGGCAAGTATAACAACCCTCTCTTACATAAATATCTCTACCTTGTAATTCAAGTGGTGTATATGGTTTTACAGAAGATATGGTTGGAATATTTTCTTTAATTAAAAATGTAGGAACCATTTCTAAAATTCCGCCAATTGCTACAGCCACTAAACTAAGTACCAACATTTGTACTGGTCTTGCTTCAATCCAACGATGCCAATATTGTTTGCCATGCGTTTCAATTACTTTAGGCAATGCAGGAGCTTCGGCTGCTTCGTTAGCCAATAATTTACCAGCTGCAACAGTTTTCCAAATATTAAATATCATAATAAATACACCTGTAAGGTATAAAGTACCACCTACACTTCTTGTAACATACAATGGAATAATATTGGTTACTGTTTCTAAGAATTGATATTTAAGAGTTCCATCTGGATTAAATTGTTTCCACATTTCTGCTTGAGCAAAACCAGCCCAATACATAGGCACTGCATACAATACAATACCAATTGTACCTATCCAAAAATGCGTTGAAGCTAATTTTTTTGAATATAAAGGAGTTTCAAATATTTTAGGAATAATCCAATACAAAATACCAAAGGTTAAAAATCCATTCCAACCCAAAGCACCAACGTGAACGTGAGCTACAATCCAATCTGTATAGTGTGCAATTGCATTTACACTTTTTAAACTAAGCATTGGCCCTTCAAAAGTGGCCATACCATAACAGGTAATTGCTACTACCATAAATTTTAAAATAGGATCTTCTCTTACTTTATCCCATGCTCCACGAAGTGTAAATAAACCATTTAACATACCACCCCAACTTGGAGCAAGTAACATGATGCTAAATACAACTCCTAAACTTTGAGCCCACTCTGGCAATGCTGTATATAATAAGTGGTGTGGCCCTGCCCATATATACAAAAATATAAGTGCCCAAAAGTGTATAATAGACAATCTATAACTATACACAGGGCGGTTAGCAGCCTTTGGTAAAAAATAATACATAATACCCAAATAAGGCGTAGTTAAAAAGAAGGCAACTGCATTGTGGCCATACCACCACTGCACCAATGCATCTTGTACACCTGCATACCAACTATAACTTTTTAATGGAGAAAAAGGAATTTCGAAAGAATTTACAATGTGCAACATGGCAACTGTAATCCAGGTTGCTATATAAAACCAAATTGCTACATACAAATGGCTTTCTCTTCTCTTTAAAATTGTACCAACCATATTAATACCAAATACTACCCAAATAAGGGTAATAGCAATATCAATTGGCCATTCTAATTCGGCATATTCTTTACCGGTTGTATAACCACCCAATAAAGTAATAGCAGCAGATACAATGATTAATTGCCAACCCCAAAAATGTACTTTACTTAATAAATCGCTGTACATCCGGGCTTTACAAAGTCTTTGTAAAGAATAATAAACACCCATAAAAATTCCATTACCCACAAATGCAAAAATTACTGCATTGGTATGTAATGGACGAACACGACCAAACGTGGTAATGGGCAAATTAAAATTGGCTGCTGGTAAGTAAATTTGAATAGCAGCCAACAAGCCAACTATCATACCTACTGTACCCCAAAGAATGGTTGCATAAGCAAATTGCTTAACAATTTTGTTGTCGTAATAAAATTTTTCTAATTCCATAGAAACGTTTTTCCTGTTTTTGAATGTTAGCTGTTGCAGCTAATTGTTTTGGTATAAAAAAGTTATTCTTTCGTTTTTGTTGATGGTTTATTATCAAACAACATTCTTATTGGTGGGCTACTTTCATCATCATACTGTCCAGATTTTACACTCCAAATAAAGCCAGCCAAGAATAATGCAGCTACAGTTATACTGGCAATTAATAAAATGATGATTACACTCATATAATACAATTCTGCAACAAAAATATTTAGAGCAGGAAAGTTGTGAAATGATAACCCTCAATTGAAAACATGACATTTATCAGTTTTTCATGTTTCAGCTGATTGAATTTTGCATTTATGGACTTGTGTTATAAATGTTACTAAGGCTAGTAATTGAAAACTGTAGGTTTGATTTTCTTTAAAACAACTTAAAATATAAAATTATGGAAACTGCACATTATTATGAAGTGAGTGTTGATTGGTTGAACACAAGAATGGGCAACTTAACATCGCCAGTATTAAATACAAACATTGAAGTAGCAACTCCACCTGAATTTAATGGAGGAATTGCAGGCATTTGGAGCCCTGAACATTTATTGGTTGCAGCAGTAAATAGCTGTTTAATGACCACTTTTTTGGCAGTTGCAGAAAACTTTAAACTTGGTTATGAAAAGTTTAGTAGTAAAGCAATTGGGAAATTAGAAAAAGTAGATGGAAAATTTATGATTAGTGAAATTGAATTAATGCCTGAACTAATCATACTTAGCGAAGACGATAAAGAAAAAGCAGAAAAAGTTTTACATAAATCTGAAGCAGCTTGTTTAATATCAAACTCTATAAAAGCTACTATTATTTTTAAGCCAATAGTAATTGTTACTACTAACCAAGTAAATGTTGTGCTATAAAAACTTAGATAATTATTTCTGTGTAATATTAAATACTACACAGAAATAATTTTTACTGATATCTATTTTTTATGTTTTTTATGATGTGGTGGTGCATGTGGCTTTTTTACCTTACAGGTTGATATACCAATTAAAGTATACAACGGACAAAAGCCTATAAAACTTGTTGCAAGAAATATTATTGCCACTACTAACACAATAATTCCTAAAGTTCCTTCTACAACTCCAATAAAATAAAGAATACCTAAGATTGCTGCTAGTAACAATCTTACGCCTTTATCCAAATCGCCCATGTTTTTTTTCATATCCTAAAATTTTGGTTAGTTAAATAGTAACTAAGGTAACACATTTCTAAAAACTAAAGATGTGACTTTTACTTCAGTCTTAAATGCCATGCTTTTAAGTTAGTTAATCCAAAAGCAATTAGTAAAATACTAATGCTACTTGCAGGCATTAATATTGCTGCAACTACAGGTTGTAGCAAGCCTTGCACTGCAAAGCCAATTCCAACAATATTGTAAAGAATAGACACTATAAATGCCGTTGTAACTACTACTTTATTAAACTTACAATATTGAATGAATTTATTAAGCAAAGGCAATTGTGCAGCTTCCATAATACCATCACTTGCTGGTGTAAAGTTGCTACTACTTTCTGTAATAGCTATACCAACATTGGCTTGCTTTAAGGCTCCTGCATCATTTAATCCATCACCAATCATCATAACTTTTTTATTGCTGTTTTGTAATTGTTGTATAGTTTCTAATTTATCTGCAGGCTTTTGATTGAATAATAAAGAAGTATGAAAACCCATTAATTTTTGTAGATTATTTTTCTCTCCAGCATTGTCCCCACTTAAAACTGCCATTTGATAATTGGGTTGTAGTTGATGAATTAAAGTTGGCAATTGTTCTCTATATTCATTCATAAAAACAAACTTACCAAGCACATCAGATTCTAATGCTATATATACACTTGTAGCTTCATCATCTTCTTTTACATTACATACATAACTTTTAGAACCCAACATTAGTAAATCTCCATCTATCAAACCTTCTATCCCAAACCCAGGAATTTCGTTGTAGGCATTTACTTTTAAGCTAGCATTTACATTTGCCCAACTTACAATTGCTTTACTCATTGGGTGTGTACTTTGGGCAGCTAAAGAAGCAAGTTTCTTTTTGAACTCGGTAGTTAAATGTTTGCCAATATATTGTATTTGATTGTAGTTGCCTTTAGTTAATGTTCCAGTTTTATCAAATACGATGTAATTAATTTTAGCAATATCTTCAATTGTTTGAGCATTTCTGAGATACAAATTATTTCTGCTCAATCGTCTTAAAATATTTCCATTGGTAAACGTATTGCTTAATAAAAGTGCACATGGACAAGCAACAATTAATACTGCTGTAATAACATTCCAAAGTTTAGTGATATCCGCAAAAGCCCAATAAATACTGGCCAATGCTGCAATAGTAAACAAAGCAACGGTAAAATATTTACTTACAATATGTACAAAAGATCGTTCATTGTCTTTTTTATCTTTCTTCAACTCTTCTCTATTCCAAAGTTTGGTAAGGTAACTTTGAGCAACTTCTTTAATAACCAATATTTCTATATTACTACCAATTTGTTTACCTCCTGCATACACAATTTCTCCCATTTCTTTTACAACAGGTGCACTTTCTCCAGTTACAAAACTATAATCTATTAAAGCTTTTCCTCTTGTTAAAATACCATCTGCTGGTATCAATTCTTGATTGTGAATTAATAAAGTATCATCTAACTTAATTTCTGGCAACGATAAACTTGTTTCATTTTCGTCATTTATTTTTGTAACTGCCAATGGAAAATAAGCAGTATAATCTCTTTCAAAACTTAATGCTGCATAGGTTTTATCTTGTAATACTCTACCTGCTAACATAAAAAAAACAATACCACTCATGCTATCAAAATAACCAAATCCTTCGCCTTGTATAACCTCATACATACTTCTACTAAACGTTATTACTACAGATAGTACAATTGGTGCATCAATATTTAAAAAACCATGTTTTAAACTTTTATAGGCACTTATATAAAACTCAGATGCTGCATAAAAAAATACAGGCAAAGCCAATACAACATTTAGCCATCTAAACATATTAACCAATCCTGCTTCTTTGGCATCAATACCTAAATATTCAGGAAAACTCATGAGCATAATATTGGCAAAACAAAAGCCTGCTACACCAAGTTTATATATTTTAGATTTTTCAACTTTGGGTTTATCTTCAGTCAAATTATTTAAACTAATATAAGGCTCATAGCCAATATTGGTAAGCAATTCAGCTAATTTACGTGTACTTATTTTTTGATGATTGAAAACCAAATCCACTTCCTTTCTATCAAAATTTACTTTAGAGCTAATTACATCTTCATTTATTTTATGAATGTTTTCTAGCAACCACAAACAACTGCTACAATGTATTTGTGG
>JAGOUF010000191.1 GCA_018061385.1 Chitinophagaceae bacterium
TTTTTTATCCTTTCTTTTTCTTTTCTTTTTTATTGGTTGTTTTAATTGGCTCTTTAACAGGCTGAGTTGTTGAATCTACAGATTGTTCACTTGCGTCATGGGTTTTCGTTTCTTCTGCAACAACTGGTTCTTCTTTTTCAGTTTCATTTTTCCCTTTCTTCTTGCCTTTGGTTTTTGGTAGAGGTTTACCGAAACCTTCTTCTTCACTATCTTTCTTTTTTTCTACTTTTTCTGTTTTATCTTTTTTGCCTTTTGGCTCAACTTTTTGTGGAACTTCTTTTTCTACACTTGCCGAATCTTTGGTTTCTTCTACACTCTGTTCTTCACTTTCTACTTTCCCTTTCTTTTTTCCTTTGCTTTTGGGTTGTGGCTTGCCAAAACCATCCTCTTCGCTATCTTTCTTTTTATCTACTTTTTCTGTTTTGCCTTTTTTATCTTTTGAATTCATTGACTCAACTTTTTTTGCAGGTTGTGTACTATCAGCATTCATTTCTTCTTCTTCAACCTCGTCTTTATCTTTTTTATTTTTTCCTTTTTTAGAGGCTTTTTTTCCTTTAGGTACTGGCTTTCCAAAATCGCCTGCATCGCCACCAGCACTTGTTTGTCCAGTTACTCCACCACCTTTTGTTGTTTTAGATGGACCAGATTTTCCACCTCCACCACCTGCAACAGCTTCTTCTTGTTGTACCCAATCTTTACAATGATCCCTCTCTTCAAAATCGTTCAACTCACTCATTTTACCACAATGCTTTTTTGTGTGTAAAGTGTCTATTGGCGTTGTGCAACAAAACTTAATAGGAATTTTTACATATAAAATATTGGTTTCTTTAGAATTCGATTGATACAAGGGAACTTCTTTTACAATTCCTGTAATCATATCTTGGCTAAAACCTAAACGTACAGTTACCGTAACTTCATATTCTTCGCCAGCATCATCATATCTTTTCTCATTTCTAACACTTCTTTCATCAATTACCAACAATTGGTTGGGCTTCATTCTTTTTAAATTGTAAATAAACTCTCCAGACAATGCCAACAATGGATCTTCAATTTTTTTAATTTCTTTTTGTTTGGGCTTTTTATCTGTAGGTGCAGTTTTAGCACTAGAATCTGTGATGGCTGTAGTAGAATCTGTTACTTGTGCAGTACAAAATAGTAAAGTGAAAAACAAAAAAACAACACTCAGCGTAAATTTTTGAATCATAATAAATGGGTATGATGACAATAAAGTAAATGTTAAAATAAAGCCGAAAGTTACATTAATTTTTTTCTCATTTACAACAACGTCAATTCATTGTCTGTTAACTCAAAGTTTTTCAGTTATTTTGCTGTTTACGTTTCCATGAATTGCTTTAAAAAATTGTTTTCAATACGTGTTTGTTGTGTACTACTTGTTTTATTCAACAGTTCTACTCAAGTTTTTGCACAATGCAATGCCACCATTACTAGCTTTCCTTATTACGAAAATTTTGAAAGCAATGAAGGCAACTGGACTGCAGGTGGAACCAATAGCGATTGGGCTTATGGTACTCCAAATAAACTCCTCATTAACAGTGCTGCAAGTGGAACAAAATGTTGGGTAGTTGGTGGGTTAACTGGCAACTTTTACAACAATGGCGAAAACTCTTATTTACTAAGTCCTTGTTATAATTTTTCTACTTTAACCAATCCTCAAATTGCTTTTAATATTTTTTGGGAAACAGAACGCCGATATGATGGTGCAAGTTTTCAATACACCATTGATGGTGGCAATGTTTGGCAAACCCTTGGCAGCATTAACTCTAACAGCAATTGCACGGGCAACAACTGGTTTAATTTTTCACCCATTAATGCATTGGGTGTTGCTGGTTGGAGTGGTACAATTTCTCCTACACAAGGCAGTTGCTTGGGTACAGGTGGCAGCGATGGTTGGACAAACGCCAAACATATTTTAGCAGGTTTAGGCGGACAAGCCAATGTTCGTTTTCGTTTTATTTTTGGTGCAGGTACAGCATGCAATGCCTTTAATGGTTTTGCTGTTGATGATATAACCATTAACGATGCAGCACCCAATACAGCCAATTTTATTTACACTTGCAATAGTGCAAATGCTGTTCAATTTACCAATGCATCCTCTGTTTGTGCCAGCAATTTTATTTGGAATTTTGGCGATACCAATTCGCCTTCTAACATAAGCAATGCCGAAAATCCAATCCATACTTTTTCTATACCTGGTACTTATACAATTTCATTAACTGTTACTTTTCCAAACAATATTGTAGTAACAGAAATTAAAACAGTAACCGTTTTAAATGTTACCATACAAGTTGCACAAACTATACAATGCAATGGCAATAGCAATGGCAGTTTAACAGCCATTGTAAATGGCGGTAATGGAAATTATAATTATAGTTGGAACACAACTCCACCTAAAACTACAGCAACTGCAAGTTCTTTAATTGCAGGCAATTATGCTGTTGTTGTTAGTGCTGCAAATACTTGTACAACAACATCCAATTATATATTGGCACAACCTGCTGCATTAACAAGTAACCCTGTTGTAAGTGCAGAAATTTGTGGCAAAAAAAATGGTTCAATTGTTACCAATATTGCTGGTGGAATTATGCCTTATAGTTTTACTTGGAGCAATGGTGCAACTGCAAACAATCTTCAAAATTTATCTGCTGGCAACTATAGCTTAACAGTAAAAGATGCCAACAATTGTTTGTTAAGTCCATCATTTACAGTAAAAGATTCTGTAAATATTTTGTTGTTAAACTTAGGTAAAGACACATCTTTTTGTCCTGGTAATTCAACGGTACTTCAGGCAGGAAATTTTAGCCAATATTTATGGCAGAACAATACCACCAATTCCACATTTACTGTTACAACAACAGGTAAATATTTTGTACGTGTTACCGATGCAGCAGGTTGTACAGCAAGCGATACAATTAATGTTTATGTAGATTGTAGTGATATTTATTTCCCATCGGCATTTACACCCAATAAAGATGGATTGAACGATTTGTTTGGTGCTATTGGTAATGTAAATGCACTTACGTCATTTAGCTTACAAGTGTTTGGAAGATGGGGTCAACTTGTTTTTTCTACCAACAATCCTTTTGAAAAATGGGATGGCAAACAAAATGGCATTGATATGGATTTGGGTGTGTATGTTTTTATGGCTACCTATTCTATCAATAACCAAATTGCAAAAAATAAAAAAGGAACTATAATGTTGATGCGATGAGTTGAATAATAAAATTCAAATAAGTAGAATTGAAACAATCAATTACTTTTCTTAACATATTCTTTAAATAATACAAGGGCTTAAAAGCAGCCGAAGCTGAAAAAAACATTTACATAAAGTTGCCGTTTCTCGTGAAATCCAAAATAAAGGCTGTAGCTATTTTTGGTAACAATACTTTACAATTGAAAAAGACACTTAGAAATGACACTCTAAAAATACAAAAAGGGTTTCAAATACTTGAAACCCTTGCTACGACTAGTGGACCCACCTGGGTTTGAACCAGGGACCCCCTGATTATGAGTCAGGTGCTCTAACCAACTGAGCTATAGGTCCTAGAATCTTTACAGATTCTTTAAGGACGGCAAAAATAGAGAAATCCAACTATTTTCCAAATGAAGTTTTGTAATTGTACAAGCAAGCAAATGGCTTTTATTAAAAATGCTTGTTTTTTATTTTTTTAAGATATGCGTATAAAAGAAAATGGCAAAGCCGTTTATTGGTTTTTCAGTAGATGAAAAATAGAATGAAACAACTTAATCGGCTCGTTTTTTTGTAATTAATTTTAATGTACGTTTTACCCGCATCGACAATTCAACAGCGTTGAAAGGTTTGGTTAAAAAATCATCGGCACCCAATTCAAAAGCTTCTAAAACAGTTGCTTCTTGATCCATGCCAGATAAAACTATGATGGGAATTTTTCTGTGTAAGCTAGATTTTATGATTCCAATTAATTCTAAGCCAGAAATAAAGGGCATTAAAATATCGGTAATAATTAAATCGGGTTGTTGCATTTCTACCAATTGCAAAGCCTCTCTACCATCTCTAGTTAGAATCACTTGATGTCCATCGCTTTTTAATTTTTGTTCTATGGCTGCTGCCATAAAGGCGTCATCTTCAGCAATCAGTATTTTCATATAAAGTGGTTGTGTTTGCTCTGCTCAAAATTAAGCAACCTGATGCACCTTTGTTGTTTCTGTTGTATCTTTATTTAATAACAGTTCTACCTTTTTAAATAAATTAACTAATTGATTGGCAATATGATGTGCTTGCTCTATGTTTTGTTCTGCTTTAGCCAAGTTTTCTAATGCAACACTTAAAGTATACATTTCTTTAATTTTTATAACCGATAAAGTAGACTTACAATAATGTGCCCACTTTGCTGTGCTTTCCCAATTTTGTTGTTCAATTGCTTTTTGCAAATTGTTTAAAGTAGTAGGCATATTTTCTTTAAACAATTCAATTGTAGCTTTGGTATAGGCTTCTTCTCCTGCAGCCAACTCTTGTAAAAAAGCCAAATCAATTACAACATCTGTATTGATAGGTTGGCTTTTTGTATTGCTTATTCCGGTAGAAGAGATATCTAATACTCTTACCAATTCTTTATACAAACTTTCCGATGTAAAGGGTTTAGAAACATACCCATTCATGCCCAAGCCAATACATTTTTCAGCTTCGCCTCTAATGGCCAAGGCCGTCATTGCAACAATTGGTATATTTAAATGCAGTTCTTTACGAATGATTTGAGTGGTTTGATAGCCATCTAATTCTGGCATAAATAAATCCATCAAAATAATGTCGTAGGTGTTCGATTCAATAAACGTGAGTGCATAATTGCCATTGTTGGCAATATCTATTGTAGCACCAGATTTAGAGAGTGAATGTCTTACAAGCATTTGGTTAATAGCATTGTCTTCTACAACCAAAATGTTCTTTCCCGCTAATGAAGATGTATTCATTGTTAGCCCAATGGGTTTTTACATGGATAATTGGATATTGTACTGCACAGAACGAAAAAACAAGCGTTATAAGTATGTAAGCTCTAAAAAAAAGTTATATCTGTTGCTTATTTAGTATTAAAGGTGGTAGAAATTTTCTTTTACTATTTTTTAACCCTTATTGTGGCTGCATTTCTATTATTTTTGCTGCCTTAGTGCAAAAAAGCATTTTTAACCAACTAATGATGAAGAAATTATTATTGTTTGTATGTATTGTAAGCTTTACCAGTAATGTGTGGGCTCAAAAAACTACTACCGAAACAAAAGAAACTACAACTCCTAAAAAAATTGATTTAAGCAATCGTACTGCCGATCATTTTATGATTCAATATGGCAAAGACAATTGGAGTGGTACACCAGATAGCATTAATGTATTGGGAAGTAGTAGACACTTTAATTTTTACCTAATGGTAGATAAACCATTTAGAAACAATCCTAAGTTTAGCGTAGCTTATGGTGTAGGTTTAAGTAGCAGCAATATTTTTTTCGATAAAAACTATGTAGATATTAAAGCCAATGCAACTACTTTGCCTTTTAGAAGAAGTTACTCTGGTAACGATTCATCGGCTTTTAGTAAATTTAAA
>JAGOUF010000192.1 GCA_018061385.1 Chitinophagaceae bacterium
TCGTCTACCTCTGGACGAAGTACTATCAATTTTGCCCCACTCAAATCACTGCTCTATGTTAAAGATGCAGTTACCAATCGAATAAATAATGTACGTAATAGAATTACCCAACCATAGTTGCTAATAAAGCCAGCAAAAAAGTTGAATACTGGCATTATAATATATTGGTTAATTGGGCGAACAAAAGAATACATATCTCTTCCTAAGTTCACAATTCTATCCATTTCTGGAGCTTGTTTCTTTAATATTTTATAATCGTTTGGACCATAATACAATTGAAATGGAATTGTTACAGTGCTTGCTGCTGGCACATTTACTTGAAATGCAGCTTCGATATTTGCCAATACTTTGCTAGAATCAGATGTACTTCTTGCCCATGTAACATTACCAGTAGTAAAATTATTTTTAGCGATTAATGTAGTATTGAAAAACTGTTGTACAACGCTCATCCATTGTGTAGATTTTTCGAATTTGTGTTCAGTTTTAGTCATTATATAATCAAACTCATTGTTCTCCAAAAAGCAAATATTGCTCATTTGTTGTTTTTCGTACACAGCACTACGTTCGTGTTGCATAGTTTGAGCATGCCAATTAATATTTAGAGCATTGCTATTAATTAATTGCGGGGCACCGTTTAACGTAATATCCCAATTAATTAAATATTCCTGAGGTTTAATTGTGTATTTATGTTGTATGCTTTTGCCTGCAGAATCTTGTAAAATATACGTTACAGCAAAAGAACCATCTGTATTTTTTTCAATAGCGGCTTCCTGAAAAAACAATTCGTTGGTAGATGTAGCTACATTATTACCTGTATTTACTTTATAGCCCAATTCATCTTTTTCGCTACCCAATTTTACCAAAGAACTATCAAAAGATTTATAGTGCTTTAAATGAACATATTTAATACGGCCACCTTTATTGCTAAAAACAACTTTCATTACTTCATTCTCAACTGTATCTAATTTTTCGTTGCCCAATGCTTTTGAAAAACCACCCACTTTGGTAATTTGATTTACAGAATCTCTTCTTACAGAATCCTGTATAGCTTTGGCCCTCATTTCTGGGGTAATTTTGGCTTCTTCTACTCTAGCAATAGAATCTTTTACACGTTTTTCAATTTCAATAGAAGCTTGAGCCATCTTATTATTGTACCAAAAAAATCCAAAGAACAATATTCCCAATAATACAAAACCAATAATCGTATTCTTATCCGTATTCATACCAAATTTTAATTAAGGGGGCAAAGGTAGGGAACGAGTACTTATTGTGGCATATAGATTTTAATGTATTATTTAGCTGTTTTATGTTGAATTATAGCAAAAAAATCATTCAGCTAATTACTTTCAATTGGGTATTTGGTATTGTTTCAAAAATTCTTTGAATTGTAGTAATCCTTTAGTTAAAGCTTGAAATAAAATTTTATACTTTTTTGTACTAAAACCAAATTATTTTATTAATAGATTAGTTGATGTGGCATTTTAGCACTACATTTGCATTGTTAATTATTGAGTTCTTCTGCATTTTGTATTTTTAATTCTCTGCTAAGCATATTTCTGCTAAAAGTTAGTTATCAATTTAATCAGCCGTTTTTCTCAAGTATTTTTTATTTTTAATTATTTAGTTAAATGAACATTTATGTTTCAAACTTAAGCTTCAACGTTCAAGACGATGACTTAAGAGGTTTTTTTGAAGGATACGGAGAAGTATCTTCAGCCAAGATTATTACAGACAAATTCACTAACAAAAGCCGTGGCTTTGGTTTTGTTGAAATGCCAAATGATGCAGAAGGCCAAAAAGCCATTGCAGAATTAAATGGTGGTGTTGTTGAAGGACGTAACATTAATGTTACTGAAGCTAGACCTCGTGAAGAGAAAAGCAACAACAACAACAAACGTTCTTTCAGCAATAACAACAGTCGTTGGTAGTAGCATAAAGAAATCTGTTTTACAAGAGGTACTCAATGAGTGCCTCTTTTTTTTGTTCTATCTTCAAAGAGTTTCTCTTTAAAAAAAATTGGGGTTACAAATAAATATTTGTAACCCCAATTAAGTAAAAGCTATTCTATTCTAATTATTGTTTTATGAATTTGGTTGTAATCATTGCATTGTTTACAGTGATGCTAACATTGTAATTTCCATGTGGCAAATTAGCAGCATTTAATTGAATGGTTTTTGAACCATTGATTAATTGTACTGATTGCTTTGAAACTACTTTACCAGCATAATCTGTTATTTGTAAAGAGGCTGTTTCTTCTTTAGTATTGTTTACTAAAATAGTGAATACAGATTTTACAGGATTTGGATACACAGATACTATACTTAACCCACCAGATTTAGAAGCTTTTAACAATACAATTTTGCTAAAAGTAACTTTACCATCTTTATCAACTTGTTTTAATTGATAGTAGTTGTTTGCAGCTAAAGGCAACTCATCGGTAAATGTATATTGTAATGAATTGGAACTGTTGCCATTATTTGCTTTTGATGCAACAAATGCAAGTTTATTAAATGTAATTCCATTGTTGCTTCTTAAAATTTCAAAACCACTGTTGTTGGTTTCTGTAAGTGTTGTCCAACTTAACTGATGTACATTGTTTTTAATAGTTCCTGTAAAGTTTACCAATGCAACAGGTAATACAGTTGTAAACTCATCAGCACCAATATCAGGCGTTGAAACGCTTCTTACATTTCCATCAAAATCGTCTGCAATTCCAATAATTTGTACCCCGCCATTTTCGGCTTGTGTGCTTACACCTGTATTAATGTGTAAAAAACTAGCATCGCTACCAGTTGTGCTTGCAAAAGGTACATTTTCAGTTTTGCTCAAAGTTTCTCTTACTCCAGCAACTACTTTATAATCTGCTAATGTTGAATAGTTGTTGCCATCGTAATAAATTAAATTCATTGTAGATGGAACACCAGCATAAAAAATATTAAAATTTGATGCTTCAGCATAATTATCAAAACCGCCAGCAGAACGTTTGTATGCAACAGTTTGTCCTAAACCAGTTGCAGTAGAAGTGTTTACAATAATGTTGTTTGACATTTCTAAAGTTGCAGTTGTTGAAATTGGACTATTTGCATGATACACCCCTGTTGTACCAAAATGTGCACCTGTTGATGTTGCATTAATATAAACTGTATTAAAAAATACATTGATGTTTGATGTTACAGAAGTTGCAGTAATATTAATACCTCTTATTACATCGTTAACATCGTTACTAGCAATGGGAGCATTTAAATCGCCAATTAAGTTGTTGGCAATTAACACAATTGCTGCAGTTGCTGCTGCAGTACCTCCAGAACTAGCAATAATGCCATTTACAGTACCAAAAATATTGGTATTGGTAAGATTGTAAATTTTATTTTTTACTATTTTAATATCGTTGGTATTGTTAAAAGTACCAGAAGTAGAAATACCATTTACAGCAAAACCGCCTGTACCAGTAAGGCTGTGTATTAAATTATTTGAAACAGTTGCATTAGAGTTGCCCAACAAGGCAATACCGAAAATTGTACCACCACCAGAAATATTAGATATTGTATTTCCACTTACTGTAGAACTTCCAGATGCACCTGCATTTTCTGTGAGTACTGTAATTGAACCTGTTTCACTTGTCCAATTGGAGAAAGTGTTGTTGTTAACCGATTTCGTAGGACCAACAATTGTACTAACTCCATCTCTACTAATCCAGCCAGCAATAATTGTTGCACCAATTACAGTAATATTTGAAAAATTATTGTTGTTATAAGTAGATAGTGACCCTATTGGTGAATTTGATGTACTTGTAAACAATGTTACAGTACCACCTGCTCCAGTTTTTGTAAATCCAGTTACAATAGAATTGTCATTTACATTTTGTATTCCACCTGCAAGTAGTGTAATGCTACTTTGCATAAAAATAAAATTACCTGTTGTAGAAGTTGATAAGTTGGTAAAAGTATTGCCACTAATACTTACAGAATTACCTACTGCTGTATTTAAAATACCTGTAATTACTGAAGCAGAAGGTATGGTATAAGTTAAATCGGTAAAATTATTGTTGTTAATATTGATGGATGCAGTTGCATTGGCAGTTGTTGTTTCAACAAAAATTCCTTGTAAAGTTGAGGTACTTATAGCATTACCAGATTTTAATGAAATGGTATTATTAGAAATATTGTTGGTGAAAGAACCTGTTAATGGATTAGATGGAGCTGCACAATAAATACCTCTTAAATTTCCTAGTGTAACTCCACCATCTGAACTTGTGATGGCATTGTGAGAGATACTAAAGTTTTTCGAACATCTTATCAAAATTCCATTTACAGTTCCTGAAACATTTGCATAACCAGAAAAAGCATTGGTTGTTCCATAATTGGTAATTGTATTGGCTCCATTTGATGATCCTCCAATAATAACACCATCATTTTCCATACCTGGTAATGTTGAACCAATTACTACAATACCAATATTTACATCGGTTATTGAATTTAAAAAAATACTCAATCCGCTATTGTTACCATCTGTAGATGTTGCAGGAGCTGCACTTGTTACTGCAGTTGCACTATGATTTGAATTGCTATAAATACCAAAAGTATTTTGATACGTTCTATCTAAATCTATGGTACAATCTCTTATAGTGACATTGTGTGCTCCATTGGTTAGAGAAGCATATAAAACTGCAACTCCCCACTCTGTCATATTGTTAGTTCCAGCATCAGTAATTGTATTTGAAGCAGACTCTGTTAATATAAAACTTTCTATGCTAATATAATCGCCACCAATTACTTTAAACAAACCATCGTTTAATGCACCAGAAGTTAAACTGCTTGAAGCAGTAATGGTATTTCCATTACCAATAATTTTTATGGTATTGGTTGCTGTGCCTTCTGCTCTTACCTCATAACCACCAGCAGGTGCAGTTTGTGGGTTTGCTGCTGTTAAAGTTATAACTACAGGACTAGTAATAGTTGCTGCATTAAGTGCAGTAATTGCTGCATCTAAACTTGCATAAGTTGCAGCTAACCCAGAACCACTATTGGTTGTTACTTGTGCTTGTAGGCTTAGCATAGAAAAGAATACACCTACAAATAAAATAATTTTTGAACGTAAAGCTTTGGTCATATAAAATGTGTTTAGGTTAAAACAATGATGAAAATTATGCTTTACAATTTAAACAAACAAATAAATGCACAAAAATTCTTTTTTATGCTGATTTAAGCCAAATAAATGAGCAATTTTGCGTTTTAAGCTACAATACGATTGGCAGTTTTTACAGCTAAACAAATTTTATGGTCTAAATTATTTACAGCTTCTTCCATCATTTCCATATACTCTTTACTCACTTGATAATCTTCAGATTTGATTAAATCCATAATAGACATTACAGAACACAATGGACCTCGAAATTCATGGGCTTGTATTTGAGCAATTTCTCTCAATTTTAAATTGTTTTCTTGAACAACTTTATTCTTTATTTCCAATTGGGTTACTGTTTCTTCCAGTAAACTTTTTCCTAAATCTAACTCCATAATTGTAGCAACTTGTTTAGACAAAGCCATTAAACATTTTTTTT
>JAGOUF010000193.1 GCA_018061385.1 Chitinophagaceae bacterium
CATCAGCATCTGTAATATGTGGTGGTACATATTGGCGTAACCAATCCATTAAACTAGTGCCTTCTTTAAAAAACTCATTGTTCTCCAATGGCAAATAAGCTTTGGTAATGGTTGTTCCCCATTCAAACTTACCATAGTCGGCTGTTGCTTTTTCATTAATAATTTCAAAAAAACTGGTTACTGCCAATGGGTCTTTACTTAAAAAAGCAATTTTTTCACCTTTGTTTACACTAAAAGAAACTTTATCAAACAACGGCCTTCCGTCAACCCCTTTTCTTAAATTTTCAATATTTAAAATTTGATTTCCCACTTCACGTAATGGTTGAAAAATAATACCAGGATACTTACGGTTACTCGGTTCTATTTCTTCAATGGTTAATTTTTCCAATGCCTTTTTACGAGAAGTGGCTTGCTTACTTTTACTAGCATTTGCAGAGAAACGGGCAATAAAATCCAATAAAGCCTGACGCTTATCTTCGTTCTTTTTATTCTTATCGTTTATTTGACGTGCCATTAATTGGCTACTCTCGTACCAGAAAGTATAGTTACCAGTAAATACTTTTATTTTACTTCTATCCACATCTGCAACATGCGTACAAACTGTATCTAAAAAGTGACGATCATGACTTACAACCAATACAATATTTTCATAATCGGCTAAAAAGTTTTCTAACCAACCAATTGTTTCAATATCCAATCCATTGGTAGGCTCATCCAACAATAAAATATCTGGATTACCAAATAAAGCCTGTGCCAACAATACACGAACCTTCATTGTACCAGGAATATCTTTCATTAAAGATTGATGGTACTCTTCTTTAACACCCAAGCTTCCCAATAAACTAGCAGCATCACTTTCGGAAGTGTAACCACCCATTTCACCAAACTCACCTTCAAGCTCACTAGCTTTCATATAATCATCTTCGGTTGCATCGGGATTTAAGTAAATGGCATCTTTGGCTTGCATTACTTCCATCATATGTTTATGCCCCATTAAAACAGTTTGCAAAACTGCTTCCTCATCAAACTCGAATTGGTTTTGTTTTAAAAAGCTCATGCGTTCGCCTTTACCAAATTCTACAGTTCCTTTATTTGGTTCAATTTCTCCACTCAGTATTTTTAAAAAAGTACTTTTACCAGCTCCATTTGCACCAATTACACCATAACAATTGCCTTTAATAAAATTAATATTCACTTCATCAAACAATACTCGTTTGCCATAAGCCAACGTAATATTTCTTGCACTTAACATACTATTTCTATTTAAAATTTGCGGCAAAAGTAAGGGTTAACAATGGTATTTAAGTTACATGAAAAATTAAGATAATACAATTATTATACAAGCTGTAGCATATACATTAAACTTTACTGGCGTCGTTTACAAATCCTGCTTTGCAGGGCACTTTTTTAGACCTAGTTCTTTGTTCATCATTTTCAACAAAAAATTAAAATTTTCATCCTCCATTTATGGTAATTAAATCATTTACTAAAACAGAAAAAAACAGCATCTCCATTCATCAAAAAACTACAGGTTGTTAGCATAATAATTGGTTAAGCATTAACTTGCAGCTCTACTAAAAAATTAAAACATGAGTTTAGGAACATTTTCTTACCCATTGCCTACAAACGAACCAGTTTTAAATTATGCACCCAACAGTGCAGAAAAACTAACCTTAAAGAAAACTTTAGCTGAATTAAAAAGTACCGAAACTGATATACCAATGTTTATTGGTAATAAAGAAGTTCGTACAAACAAAAAAATAGCCATTCACCCACCTCACGAAATAAAACATACGCTTGGATATTTTTATGCTGGCGATGCAAAACATGTACAACAAGCCATTGATGCTGCATTAGCTGCAAAAGCCAATTGGGAAAATATGAGTTGGGAAAATAGAGCTGGCATATTTTTAAAAGCTGCCGATTTATTGGCTACAAAATATCGTAGTTACATTAATGGAACTACCATGTTAGGGCAAAGCAAAAATGCGTATCAAGCTGAAATTGATGCAGCTTGCGAATTGATAGATTTTCTCCGTTTTAACGTACACTATTTAAGTGAAATTTATAAGCAACAACCCATTAGTGGAAGTGGAATGCACAATCGCTTAGAATGGCGACCATTAGAAGGATTTGTTTTAGCTGTTACGCCATTTAATTTTACTGCTATTGGTGGTAATTTACCTACAAGTGCTGCCATGTGTGGCAATGTAGTTGTTTGGAAACCTGCCAACACACAAATATATTCTGCTCACATGTTGATGCGAATTTTAAAAGAAGCAGGCTTGCCCGATGGTGTAATTAATTTAATTTATGTTGATGGACCAACTATTGGCAGTATTTGTTTTAACCATAAAGATTTTGCTGGTGTACATTTTACTGGAAGTACAGGCGTATTTAACAACATGTGGGAAACCATAGGCAAAAATATGGCTAAGTACAAAACCTATCCAAGAATTGTAGGAGAAACTGGTGGTAAAGATTTTGTAATTGCACACAAAACCGCCAATGCCGATGTTGTTGCTACTGCATTATTAAGAGGTGCATTTGAGTTTCAGGGACAAAAATGTAGTGCTGCATCAAGAGCATACATTCCAAGCAATATTGCTACGGCAGTGAAGAAAAAATTAATAGCTGGCGTTAAGAGTATGAAAATGGGTACAACAGAAGATTTTACCAATTTTGTAAATGCTGTGATTGATGAAAAAAGTTTCGACAAAATAAAATCATATATAGATAAAGCCAAACGCAGTAAATCTGCTTCAATTTTAGTGGGTGGAGAATGTAGCAAAAAAGAAGGTTACTTTATTCAACCAACAGTTATTGAAACAACAGATGCAAAATACACAACTATGTGTGAGGAAATCTTTGGTCCAGTATTAACCATTTACATTTATCCTGCCAACGATTTTGAAAAAACATTAGAATTGGTAGATGCTACATCTCCTTATGCATTAACAGGTGCAGTAATTGCAACAGACAGAAATGCAGTTGAATTGGCTACCAATAAACTTCGCAATGCTGCTGGTAATTTTTATGTAAACGATAAACCAACAGGTGCAGTTGTTGGCCAACAACCATTTGGTGGTGCAAGAGCAAGCGGCACCAACGATAAAGCAGGAAGTGCTTTAAATTTATATCGTTGGTTAAGTGCAAGAACAATCAAAGAAACTTTTAATCCCCCAACAGATTACGGTTATCCATTTTTACTAGAAGCTTAATTTATAACACACTTATTAAACACCGTTTGAAAAACAAACGGTGTTTTTTTACAAAAAAACGTTTTGTTACATGTACGAAAGCATTACAAAAATTAGGGTTCGCTACGCCGAAACAGATCAAATGAATGTGGTTTATCATGGCAATTATGCTCAATATTTTGAAGTAGGAAGAGCCGAAAGCATTCGTCAACTTGGGTTTACTTATAAAGAATTAGAAACAATGGGTATCATCATGCCAATTGTTGATTTGCACACCAAATTTTTACGCCCTGCACATTACGATGATTTATTAACCATTAAAACAATTTTAAAAGAATTACCCACCGATCATAAAATTGAATTTCACCAAGAAGTATACAATGAAAGTGAAAAATTACTAACCATTGGTAAAGTAGTTTTATACTTTATCAATTCAACCACCAAAGAAAAAACAGGCATTCCTGCTGAATTTAAAAATAGAATACTGCCGTTTTTCAACAATTTGTAAAAAAGATATTCTTCTACCTATAGTAGCACTTGATTTTTGAATTAAGGAAAAAATTGGCACAATTGATGTATATACATGCAAATCATCTATTTTCGAAATTCAAAACAAAAAAATCATGAAAAGAGCTTTTATTATTGGGTTTGTAGCATTGGCTACAACATTATTTTCGTTTAAGTCTGCCATTCAAAAAGGAACTAGCGATAGTTACACAACTACAGCAGAATCTAAAGTAGAGTGGATTGGTGCAAAAAAAGGTGGCTATCACCCTGGTTATTTTCCAGTAAAAAACGGAACAGTAACAATAGATGGAGGTAAATTAACAGGTGGTAAATTTACCATTGATATAGCAGGTTTAAAAGTTACAGATGGTGCTGCAGCAAAATTAGAAGGCCATTTAAAAAGTGCCGATTTTTTCGAAACTGAAAAAAATCCAGAAGCTAATTTTGAAATTACTAATGTAACCTACACAACAGAAACAGCAATTGAAATTGCTGGAAATTTAGTTGTTAAAGGCACTACAATTCCAATGAAATTTCCTGCATATGTTAGAAATGCAGACGGCAATAAGTTTTTTGCACAAGCATTTTTTACTATAGATTCTAGATTGTTGCCAATTGCAACAAAATATACAGTACCAGAAGTAGCAATATCTATCCATTTATTTGCAACTAAATAGTTTATAAATTATAAAAAATGCCCCATTGTTTTTACCAATGGGGTATTTTTATGTACACTATTATTTAAGCAGGTTTTATAACACTACATATATTAAAATAAGTTGTACATTCATTTTTAATTAGGCAACATTATTTTGTAGAAAGTATCTACAATCATATACACCATACAATAAACAAATTCAATTTGACCCAATACGAATTGATAAGAGGATGTTTGAAGCAAGATATTTCTTGTCAGCGAATGCTTTTTGAGCAATTGGCTGGTAAAATGTTTACTGTATGTTTAAGGTATGCCAACGACAACATGGAAGCTGAAGATATGCTGCAAGATGGTTTTATTAGAGTTTTTAACAATCTACATCAATTTAAATTTGAAGGCTCTTTTGAAGGATGGGTGCGTAGAGTAATGGTTAATTGTGCCTTGAAACATTTACAAAAGAAACGCATTGAGTTTAGCGAATTAAAAGAAAGTCATTACGACTCTCACCAAGTAGATTCTTACGCTTACAGTCATTTAGGAGAAGAAGACTTACTTAAATTAATCAATCAATTACCATTTGGCTATAGAGTTGTATTTAACTTAAATGTGATTGAAGGATATACACACGATGAAATTGCTAACTTGTTGCAAATACAAGCTAGTACTAGCAGAAGCCAATTGGTAAAAGCTAGAAAAATGTTACAGCAACAAATTTTACAACTACAAAAAATTGCTGTTTAATGAAAGATCATTCATTTGATAACCACATAAAAAAGCAATTAGAAAATTTTGCATCCCCAATTCCTGAAGGGATGTGGGGCAGAATTGTGCAAGAAAAACAAAGGCGACCTGCTATTTTTTGGTGGAACAGTAAACCATTTTTAATTTTCACTTTACTGCTTTGCAGTAGTACACTTGGCAGTTTTATTTTATATCAACAACACTTGGTTGAACAAAAAAATGAATTAATAGCTGCTACAAATAATACACAAAATACCGTAAAATTATCTACGCTATACACCAACTCTCAGCAAGTTAAATTGATAAACAATTCTAGTGCTGCAATAAAAAACAATACAAAACTTAATATCCAAACAACGCCCAACACAAGCATTTATAACAAAGGCTACATTCAACAAATTGAGCAAATAATAGCAGAAAATTCAACAACAAATGCTTCTGAAA
>JAGOUF010000194.1 GCA_018061385.1 Chitinophagaceae bacterium
CAATTATACACCACCAATAGAAAACAGGGAGAAATATTGGCAAATGAAGTGTATACAACCGCATCAAAACATCCTGAAACAATCAAAGAGTTTATTGATGTTCATAATTTGCTTGGCTTATTCAATCAATACAATGATAAAATTGAAGTAGCTGAAAAGTTTTTTAATAATGGTTTGAATTTGGCTCTTAAAAATAAGGAGCAATTTTTGGCTGAGAAGATAAAAACCAATATTGGCAACCTCTTCATGTTTACAGGTAAGTATAAAGAGTGTATTAATTATTGTTTAGAATTTGTAAAAACACTAAGCGATAATATTCAAGCCAAAGCCAATTCTTTAGCAAATATTGCAATTTGTTACAGCTATTTGGATAATGATAATGCAGCCATTGTTTTTCAAAAAGATGCCAATAGTTTATTCGAAAAGTTGAATGATAAAAGAGGATTGAGTACTGGATATAATTTATTGGGAGCGTCTTACAAAAGCTTAAAACAATATGATACTGCGAATAAATATCTTATACAATCGTTACAAACAAAAAAGCAACTTAAAGACTCTAGTGGAATAATCAGTGCATCACTAAACCTTGCTAGCATTTACTTCCTACAAAACCATTTGTCGCAAACAATAGCAATGTTGAAAGAAATAGAACCAGCAGTGGTTCAGTTTAATAGCAATTTGCACTCAACAAGTTTTTATAACAATATTGCCAACTATTATGATCGTATTGAAAAATTCGACTCGGCTATCTATTATAATAAATTATCGCTTAAAACAGTTGCTAAGACAAAAAATTTATACTTGCAGGCAAATACAACACTCAATATTAGTAAAGCATATCACAAATTGAATAATGTAGATTCTGCTTTAAAATACAGAATATTAGCAAATGCATATAACGACTCCTTGGTTAACATTGAAAAGAACAAAGCAGTAGCAGAACTAAGTACAAAATATGAAACTGAAAAAAAGGAGCTGAGGATTAATTTATTGGCAAAAGAAGATTCTATTAAGGCTTTTAAAATTTACCAACAAGATGTTTTGTTAAATAAACAACTGCTTTTGCTTGCCAATCAACAATTGAATATAGCCAATGCTAATTTACAAATGGCATCAGATAGTTTGCAACTCAGCAAACAAAAAGAAACCATTGTAAATGCTACTTTACGCTCTCTAAAGCAAGAACAAGAAATTAATTTGTTAGCCAAAGAAAAGCAAATTAAAGAACTTGAACTTAGTAAAAAGAACAATACGCTTATTGCGTTGGCTGTATTAATTGCATTATTGATTTTGACTGGATATTTTTTATACCGTCATAAAAAACAACAACAAGAAGCGTTACTACAGCAAGAGTTGTATAAACAGCAGCAGCTTGCAGTTGTATCAATACTAGAAGCTGAAGAGAAAGAAAGAAAAAGAATTGCAGCTGAATTACATGATGGTGTTGGGCAAACCATGACAGCTGCATGGATGAATATGCAATCTGCACTTAACGATAATTCGAACGAACAGAACAAAAAACAAATTTTTGAAAATGCATTAAAACTATTAGACGAGAGCTGCAAAGAGTTGAGAGTAGTAAGCCATAATATGATGCCAAATGTGTTGTTACAAAAAGGGTTGGTGAATGCAGTTAAAGATTTTTTATCTCAAATAAATAAACAAGGAATCAATATAAATATTGAAAGCGATGGATTAAACAAAATCATTCCTGCACATGTAGAAGCTGTTTTATACAGAGTAATACAAGAAAGTGTAAATAATGTTATTAAGCATGCCAATGCCACACAATTGTTCATTACTTTATACAATGAAACGGATGGCATAGATGTAATGATTGAAGACAATGGCAAAGGTTTTAATAAAAAGAACATTAAAAGTGATGGAATTGGTTTGCAAAATATTGAATCTAGAATTAAATATTTAAAAGGAGAAATTGAGTGGGATACATCTGAAGGTAATGGAACTGTTATTTCAATACATATACCCCTAACAGCATGATTAAAGTAGCATTGGTTGATGATCATCAAATAATTTTAGATGGCTTAGTACTTTTATTAAGACAGTTTAACGATATTGAATTAGTTGCAACAGCAAATAGTGCTGCCGAAATGCTCGACATTCTTAACCAAAAGGAAATTGATATTTTAATTACCGATATTACAATGCCAACCATGGATGGGTTACAACTTTCTACCATTGTTAAAGAAAAATTTCCGGCAATAAAAATTATAGTTTTAAGCATGAACGCAGACGCACCCACAATAGATGCAATGGTAAATAACGCAGATATTGTGGGTTACTTATTAAAACAAACTGGGGCTATTGAATTAGTAAATGCAATAAAAAAAGTACATGCTGGTGGCATATATTTTCAACCACAAATTCTTGCAGCATTAGAGGAACAGTCAAAAGTTAAAAAAAAGCAACAAGCTGTTAACCTATCAAATAGAGAAATTCAAATAATATCACTTTTAGAAAAAGATTATAGTAATAAACAAATTGCTAGCGAATTATTTATTTCTGTAAGAACCGTAGAAACACATAGAAAAAACATTCTAAGAAAAACCAATACAAACAACTTACTCTCTTTGCTTAAATGGGCATATGCCAATAGAATCTTGCTCTAATTACTACCATATCAAAGGTATTTTCTTTATTTTTTTATCTTATACAATTGCATAAATATTTTTATGCAAACTCCATTGTACACACTTAGCAAGCACCAACTACTTATTTATCAATTGCTACAACAAGGTTATACAGAGCAACAAATTGTTATAATAACTAAACTATCGGTATTAACTGTTTCACTTACTATTAAAAAATTGAAAAAAAAAGGTTACTAGTTTAATACCATATCAACGGTATATCCTCGCTTGTTTGAACTTTTAATTTGCACCCCATAAAACAAACAATCATGAAAACTTTTTTACTAACTCTGCTAATGTTTATATACACCAATATGTTTGCTCAACTAGCAACTTACGATTGGAGCAATAGAATTGGCACAACTTCTACTGCAAAAAAATCTTTGATTGATGGTAATGGCAATATTTATGTTTGGGTAACAGCTGTACCACCAATTACAATTGGTACAACAAACTTTACCAATACTGCCTACGATAATTATTTGGTAAAATATAATAATACAGGAAATATTATTTGGAGTAAGGAAATAAGAATACGCATGTTTAACATGTGTCTAACGAAAGACAGCTCTTCGGTTTTAATCTGTGGCTTTTTACAAAGTAATTATACCAGTTACGATTTGGGAAATAGTATAACAACAGGAACAGCCTATTATTCATCTGGCATTATTTATAAAGTAGATGGAAGTAATGGCAATAGTCTTTGGGTAAAAGCTTACGACCCTACTTTGCCAGCATTAAGTACAGCGGTTAGGGTTGATGCAATTTACGAAACCAATAAAGGAATTTTTTGTACGCAAGGCTTAAAGTTGAGAAGGTTAGATTTTGATGGTAATGAAATATGGAATAGAACAATTGGATACAATGGTACAGCTTACACCCTTGAAAGTAAAAATTTTAATAGCTGGGCCGATGACAATGGCAACACTTTTTTTACAGGCCTTTCTGATAATGGAAACACCACATTACTTACTATAAATGGTGTAAACTATACTACAATAGGCACTAATAATGTTTGCAGAACATACTTTAGTTTAGACAGTAGTGGTAACACAAACTGGGTGAAACCCAATGTTAATTTTCAGCCTGGTAAACTAGTAGAAGTTAGTAAAGCAGGGGATGTTTTTGTATTAGGTTCATACATCTATAATGGCATGGGTGGCTATACCAATCATCCATTTATACCAAATTATTGTAATAGAGATTACAACATTTTTAAAGCCGATTTAAAAACCGGGAAACTCATTTGGCAATCTTATAGCATTATACAAACTAATGCACATTTATCTAGCGATGGTAATTTATATGTATTGGCTACAAAGCAAAGTGCTGGTATAGATTTTACAGTTGGTACTACCACTCGAAATCATAATTCAATTGCAAGTACTAACTATTTATATTCTGTAAGAATTAATAATGCAGGTATCCCAGACAGTGTTTTTACGATAGCTACTTTAGCAAACAATGCAAACATTGGTATTGTAAACTTTTATAGAACGCATCAGGGAAAATTTGTTTGTTTATTCAATAGAAATAATATTGCCATTAATTTCAATAATGGTAATGCCAACCTTAATACACTATCAGCAAGCTACCAAGGTTTGGTGCAGTTTACAGCACCTAATTTACCATTAAGACATACTACAACATGGACAGGAGCAACAAACGGTAATTGGTTTACTGCTTCCAATTGGAGTAATGGCATACCATCAGATTCTTCAAATGTTATTATTCCTACTGGTGCAGCATTTTATCCTACCACCGAAAGCAATTATTATAATTTTTCAACTAGTAAATATGCAAAATGTGGTTACTTAAAAGTAGATGCAGGAGTAGATATTTTACTAGGATATGCAGTTGTTGTAGATGGCATTCTTAACAATGAAGGAAGTTTAACCTATTTGTATAATTTCTCTGGCCAAGCTGGTAACTACTCAATTTGGAGTAGCAATAATACATACAATGGTTATATTATAGGCAATGGCACTATTACATTTAAAGCCATAGATGGCATGTATTATAACTTTGTGAGAAGTGGAAATAATAAAATTGTAATCAATCTTTTACAGCCCAACCATACCATATATTTTACAGATTGTAAGGCTGCAAAAAATGTAACGCTTCAAAATGGTAATTGTGATTTTTCGCAAACCACTACACAATATTTTTATGTGGATAGTAGTATACAATTCACAGCTCCAGCAAGATTTTTAAATGGCACCATTACACAAAAAGCAAAACCTAATATTCCTGTTCAATCTCCTTTAGGCACTACAACTAACTTGCAACCAGCCAGTGTTACTTTAGTCAATACAACACAGGATAATTATTTAACAGCAAGTTTTACAAATACAATTAATGGCAATGCTCCAAATCCTGCAAACTGTATTGTAAATGGTCAAGGTATTGCAAGTGTTTTAAATGGTGGCTTTTGGACCATAAATGCGGCAACGCCTTTAATTACTGGCGAATCATACTACGCTAATTTTAAATTGAAAGGGAGCACCAACACAAGTACAGCAAATAGATATGCTTTATTAAAAAGAAACAATAGCTCGTCTAATTGGGAGGTTGCAGGAACTTACGAACCTGCAAAAGATAGTGCAAGCTATGTAGTTAGTAGTGCAAATAGTATTATAGCTTTCTCAGATTTTGCCATTGGTATTGCAAATGGAGTTTTACCTATCCATTCAATAAAATTATCTGTAACAAAAACAAACAATACTAACAAGCTTAGTTGGAATATTATTGCAACAGATGGAGATAAAATCGTAATTGAAAAATCAACCAATGCAACCGATTTCAATACTTTACATGCATCTACGTTTTTTGCCACAGGTACATATAACGATGGTGTAACAACCAATAAAATCTACTATCGTTTAAAAG
>JAGOUF010000195.1 GCA_018061385.1 Chitinophagaceae bacterium
ATTTACAACGCCAATTTTGCAAGCCGATGGATCCTCGCCTACTTTTGGATACTCAACTGGCACAGTAAAAGAGTAAATAGAATCGGTATTATTTATCATTAAAAAGTTTCTAATTTTTCTAGCATCAATTTGCCAATAAGCAATGCTTTTGCTATCTGGGCTCCATCTAAAACCATCTCTACAACCAAATTCTTCTTCATACACCCAATCAAAAGTGCCATTAATAATTCTATCTGAACCATCTTTTGTAAGCTGTGTTATTTTATTGGTAGTTAAATCTTCTACATACACATTGTGTTTGCTTACATAAGCAGCCTTACTTCCGTCAGGACTAATTTTTGCAAACATTAACGAAGCCTCTGGCAAAGTTTTACCCAATTGCTTTAAAGAGTTAGCCATTTTGTTGTACACAAAATAATCGCCACGGGTTTCGTAACGCCAAACTTTTTTTGCATTGGTAAACAACAAAAACATTTGTTCATTTTCACTTACTGTAAAACTTTTTATAGCAATTGCTTTTCCGTTGTTGGTAAGTTTATCTTTTTCAACCAATACGGTTTTTGAAAAATCGGGTAACTGATTTTTTGTAATTCCACCGCCTTCATTGGTGTAATAGCCAGTGCCTTCTTTAGTCCAAGTTACAGCTCCTCTTGATCGTTGAGCAAATACAGGTACTTGAAGCAAAAAAATGAGGCCAAGTAATACTATTCTTTTCATTTGGGTTTATATTTTATGATGGTGAAAATATAGGATTGATGGGATTAATAAGAATAAACACAATGAAATTACACAAATGGTAATAAGAAAATTGCCTTCGAGTTTCGTATATTTGATTTATTTAAATTAGGCTAAATGGCTAATAGACAACTATTAATTATATTAGTTTGCTTTTTTTTAAGATTACATTCATCTGCACAAATTAATAAACCAAATCAATCTGAAGAAGCAATTTTTTTATCCTATTTTAAAAATGCTGAAAAAGCTTTAGAAAAAGACACCGCTAAAGCAGCAATTACGATTCAAGGTTTAGATAGTGCTTGCAAAAAGTATGAAGCTGCTTACCCTTTGTATATTGCCAATATAAAACTTTGGCAAAGTTGGTATCAATTCTCCTCAAAAAAACTTCCACATGAATTTAGAAATAAAGGCAACGAATATTTAGCTTATGCAATCCAAAAAATTAAAGCCCACGAAAAAGAGTTTATTGATTCTTTTAGCCTAGATATTTTAAACCTTGGCTTAAGTTTTAACGATATAAATAGTCTTGAAATTTTTAAACCTATTGATTCATTAATACGAAAAGGTTGTGGCAAAAAATATGCTACTAAGACAAACGATTATTCAATAACTCTTTATGCATGGAATTTATTTAATGCCAATAAAGTTACTATTGCAGCCAACCTTGCAGCATATGAAAAAACTTTCTTTAAAAAAGTTACTGCCAACAGCGATGTTGATGATAGAATTGGTTATTTATTCAACAATGCAATAATATTAAACAACAAGTTTACTAAATGGAGAGAAGATAACGATGCATTTGATGTAAACTATTTACAAAATGAATTTTCTATTTGGGTAAAAGCAACTAATAGTTGGTTATATAATGACTATATAAAAAACAATGTAGTTGATAGCAAAAGCTATAACTATGGAAACAGACTTGCTTATATTCTTTTATATCAAAATCTCATTATACCATTTGCAGAACTTTCCTTCTCTAATAACAATATGGGTTTAGCTGCAGTTCAACTAAATAAATACATTAAAAATGTTTTATTTCCTCAAACTGATTATAGCAAAGCAATTGGCAACACCGATTTTTCAACTTATAACTACCTAAGTACTTGTACCAACTTATTATCTGAAATGTATTATAGTATTGGTGAGTACCAGCGTGGCATTTATTGTTTGTATGCTGTAAAGAAAAAATTTTGCTCTACTGATGGAAAATGGATTGATAGTCTTGTTGGAAAAAATTCTATTCAAATGACCTATTATTTTGGCAATGCAAAACACAATGCTGCTCTAGGTAAAATAGAACTTTCTGATGCTTATATAGACATTCTAAAATTATATTATCCTAAACCTGTTAATAGAGATTCTACAACAAAAAATGCTTGGGATGGATACATTTATACAAGAACATTAGAAATTGACTGCTTACAAAAAACAGGAAGATCATTTGCAGCTCAAGATAGTCTTTTAAAATATTATGGAATTATCTATAACAACGACTCTTTGCCTTACCCAGGAAAAAATCATGAATCATATTGGCAATACATTGTAGGCAATACACTTGTAAACGCTAAGGTTTGGGATTTAGCATATAACACATTACGTTATTCAATCGTTAGTAATAAAAAAAATTATTTTTACGACAAGCTATTTTATTACGACTTAATTGCAAACTATATTCAGGCTGAAGTGAAATTATCAAACCGAATAATTAACTGGCAATACTTAAACAATTTAGTTGCATATACAGAGAAGCAAATTAAAAAAAATCTCATTTCTCTTTCCCCCGATCAGCGAATAATTTTTTATGAAAATAAACTTTTACCAATTTTCAATTTGTACCATAGTTTAATTGCAGAAGGATATTTAGATAATGACACAATAACCAAAGATGCTATTATCAGTCAATCAGTAAGTTTAAAAAACTATTTATTAAGTAACAATGAAATACTAAAAGCAATTTTAGCACAAACGCAAAAACCTGATGTTGTAAAAACAATATTAGCCATTAAAAAAAGAATAGTTTTATTTGAAGGAGAAGCTATGTTGCTTGATAAAACTGGTATGTACAATGAGTTTGATGAGCTTAAAGATGATATAGAGGAAGTTTTCAGGTCTTTACTCAACAGAAAAACAACAGACTCTCTTGCTACTTTTGTAACTGCAAAAAAAGTTGCAAGCAAACTAACTGAAAAAGATGTTTACCTAGAATTTATTCGTTTTAATAATGTTTTCAAAGGCGATACATTAATGTATGCAGCAGTATCTGTAAACAACAAAAGCAAAAATTTTTCATTTACCAATTTATTTACAGAACAACACTTAATTCAATTGTTTAAAAACAGGTCTTCGTCTCCTCAGCTAGCTGCTATTTATAACTCAAATCAAAGAAGCGTTAGTATAAAAAAGAAGCCTGCAGATTCAACAACTACCGAAAGATCTTCATCTGTAATAAAAGATAAGTTGGGCAATTTTATTTTTGATTCATTACAAGCAATTTTAAAAGACAAAAAAAGAATCATCTTTATTCCAGATGGTTATTTAAATAGAATCTCATTTGCTGCACTTCAATTACATGATAAGTTTTTATTTGAGCGTTATCAATTAAAACAATTGTCGGCAAACAGAATGTTATTCAAAACAAATAACTCTTCATTCAATAATTTTTTCTTAGCAGGAGGAATTAATTACGATAGAACAAATTGCAATTCAGAAAACAAGTTTTTATCTAAAGATATTTCATGGAATTATTTGCCAGGTTCACTAAAAGAAATTTCAGCGTTGTACAATAGGTTTAACAACAAAATTCCAACCACATTGGTTAAAGAAGATAATTTGGTAGACAGTGTTAATCTTAGCAACTATGCCTATATACATTTAGCTACTCATGGATTTTATTTTGATTCATCTGAAGTAAAAAATTATTTTGCTGACGGTATTTATGTGTTGGATAACATTAAGAAACTTCCTTTACTAAGAAGCGGTATCGTTTTATCAAATGCCAACTGTCCACCAAAAGGAAACACAAGAGAAAATAGATATTTATTAGGCTACGAATTGGCAGCACAAAATTTAAGTAACTGTAAATTAATTACGCTTAGTGCCTGTGAAAGTGCATTAGGAGATATTAAAAGTAACTTAGGGGTAATGGGGTTACAACGTGCAATTAAATTGGCAGGTGCTCAAAAAATGCTCATAACACTTTGGAAAATTCCAGATAATGAAACCGTTGAATTTATGCAATTATTCTACGATTTTTTATTAGGTAAAAGGCTTACCGAAGAAGAATCTCTTAAAAAAACCCAAGAACTCATGAGCAAAAAATATGCAGTAAGTAAATGGGGAGCATTTGTATTAATTGAATAATCAATCTATTTAAAAGAAAATTATTCTTGTTTTCCAAACCTGTTAGTGTAAATTTTTCTAGAAAAAGCTGTTAAGCAACCCTGCTATTGTGTTATTATTACACAGTTATTAATTTAAAAACCCAATTATTTAGCTAATTTCTCTACAATTAACCCTTACTTTTGCGGCACTAAAAATTTAAAAATGGCAGTATTAGTTAACAAAGATTCTAAGATTTTGGTACAAGGTTTTACCGGTACTGAAGGTACTTTTCATGCCACTCAAATGATTGAGTATGGAACGAATGTAGTAGGTGGCGTTACACCCAATAAAGGTGGTACAACACATTTAGATAAACCAGTTTTTAATACAGTTGCCGATGCTGTTAAAAATACAGGTGCCAATGTAAGCATCATATTTGTACCCCCAGCTTTTGCTGCAGATGCAATTATGGAAGCTGCAGATGCTGGTATTGCTTTAGTAGTGTGTATTACAGAAGGTATTCCAGTGCAAGATATGGTGAAGGTGAAAAATTATTTAGAAAGCAAAACGACTCGTTTAATTGGTCCTAACTGCCCAGGTGTTATTACTGCAGAAGAAGCTAAAGTGGGTATTATGCCAGGTTTTATATTTAAGAAAGGTCGTATTGGGATTGTTTCTAAAAGTGGAACATTAACCTACGAAGCTGCTGACCAAGCTGTAAAAGCTGGTTTAGGTATTAGCACAGCTATTGGTATTGGTGGAGATCCAATTATTGGCACACCAACTTTAGAAGCTGTAAAATTATTAATGGAAGATCCAGAAACTGACGGAATTATAATGATTGGTGAAATTGGTGGTAGCATGGAAGCGGATGCAGCACGTTGGATTAAAGAAAATAAAACTAAACCAGTTGTAGGTTTTATTGCTGGTCAAACTGCTCCTCCAGGTCGTAGAATGGGTCATGCTGGTGCAATTGTTGGTGGTGCAGATGATACTGCTGCTGCTAAAATGAAAATTATGGCAGAATGTGGTATTGCTGTTGTAGCAAGCCCTGCAGACATTGGTAAAACAATGGCTGCTGAATTGGCCAAAAAGTAATAGTATTATAAGTATTAAGAAAAGGTCTTTGCAAATGCAAAGACCTTTTCTTTTTTATGTAGCAAACTATTGTTTTAAATGCTCTGCATAAAATAAAAAATACCCAACTCGTGGTATAGTTTACATGATTTTATCTATCCATATTGCACCTGAATAAATAAGTAACCTTATTTATTCAATTTCATAGGGGGTGGCTTATGGCAGCAATGCCATAAGCCTTTTTTTGTTATTTTTTATGTAATTACTAGCTCTTTTGCATCGCAGTAAGTTAAACGTCTAATTTTACTCATCTAACTTCTGCATTATGTTCAAATTACTTTTTTCAGTTTCCATATTCATTCTTTCGTTTCAATTGTTAAA
>JAGOUF010000196.1 GCA_018061385.1 Chitinophagaceae bacterium
TATTTTATAATTAATGTTGGTACGCAAAAACAAAGCTGCAGTTGAATCGCTTTGACCATAATCGATACTACTATCCATCATTGTTTCATACACTTTGGTTTTATCAACCACTAATTCATTGGTATAAGGAATTAAGTCTGGATAATATTTCAAGAAAGAGGCCATCATAAAAATCCATAAAGCAACCAATACATATTTGGCTTTAGTTAAAGCAATTCTTTGTAAAACCTTTGCCAACAAAACATACAACAATGGAATAACCAATAATAAATGACGAATACCAATTTGAAATTGATTGAAAAAACTTAGTACAAACACAAAATAAATTACTGGGAGAACTAAAAAGAAAAGAAGCTTTTTAGTTTGTTTCAATCGACGAATAAAAAATACAAATCCAATAATTATTAAGCACAAAATACTTAAAGGAATTTTGTACAAAGCCACTACAAAATAATAGTACCAAAAACCATTGTTTAAATTAACTTCTTGCAATAAATAAACACCCGTGTAAGTGTTGTTAATACTGCCTCCAAGTTGTGCATGATATTGCAACAAATCAATACTTTGCAAATAACTAGAAGGCACAGGAATTGGCAACCAAGAAAAAATTGACTGCAACCCAATGAATACTTTGCTTTTAAAATGATAATTAGCTAATGATAAAAAGCTTTCATGAAAATAAAAAGCCAGGTTAATTACAAACAATAAAATTCCTACAGTTGCAAAAAAATATTTTACATAAAATTTAGGGGTAGCATAAAAAATGGCCAATATAAACAAGGGCAATCCAAATAAAAAAGTATGTTTTGTAACTAGTGCAACTCCCATTAAAATAGTTGCTATGAAAAACTGACGGAATTGCTTTTTTTGATAGAATTTAAACAAATGAAATACAATTGCTAACAATAAAAAACCACTCAATAAATCAGAATTAATTAATACTGCATATGCAGTAATTAAAGGATCGAAGATGTAAAAAAATAAAATAAACCAACCATGTTTAAGATTCAGCAACAAACCAAATCTATATATATACAACATGACGAGCAGTGAAACAAATATCATCATATACCTACCTTCTTTTTGATCTTGTCTTCCAAAATCATTGAGTTGGTAGTTTGGCTTAATTACTTGCTTAACAATTCTTGGCAACCAAACAAAGCTTATAACAGGAGTTTTACTATCGTCTAAAGCCTCTATCCTATTGGGGTTTCCATGTAACCATCTTTTACTGTATTCAATATAGCTAGGCTCATCGTAAGTAATATTTTGTTGGGCAATAAAGTAAAATGCAATTCCAACATGTACTATCATTAACAACAATAACCATTTATGTTGTTTAGTATTGTGAAGTAGAATTTTAAGTTGGTTGAGCATAACCAATTTCTTATGATTGAGTTGTAAGCGTACTTCTCATATTGGTTACAAGCTGTTCAAAATTTTCTAAGTTGTATGCATCTTCAACTTTAAAAACGCCAATTTTTGTTCTGCATAAACTACTCATATATCCTCCAACACCCAATGCTGCACCAAAATCGTTGGCTAAACTTCTAATATATGTTCCTGTGCTACACACAACTCTAAAATAAACAACAGGCATTTCAATTTTTGTAATTTCAAATATTTTAATGGATACAGGCCTTGGGTCTACCTTTACTTCAATACCCAATCTTGCAGATTCATATAAACGCTTCCCATCTTTCTTTATAGCTGAATGTTGTGGAGGCATTTGCAAAATATCGCCAATAAAAGGCAAGGTTGCAGCGTGTATCATTTCTTCAGTTAAATGACTGGTATCTTTAAAATTTTCTGGTTCTTTTTCTAAATCATAAGTGGGCGTTGTAGACCCCAAAGTAAATGTGCCTGTATATTCTTTTTCCATGCCCATGTACTCATTAATTTTTTTTGTAAACTTTCCGGTACAAACAATCAATAATCCTGTAGCCAAAGGATCTAATGTACCAGCATGACCAACTTTAGAAACCTTAGTTAAAATGCGTACTTTTTTTACAATATCAAAACTAGTCCAACGCATAGGCTTATCAAATAACAAAACCTGTCCGTCTAAAAAATGTTGTAATGGTTGCATAGCAGCGAAAGTAAGAAAGATAGTTGGTTGTAATTAAGTTAACACGAAGTAGCCTTTTACATAGCTTAAATTGCCTGCCTAGTTTTAACTTCAATATATTTATTTACGGCATCAATAGTCAACAATTCTGGTGTGGTAAGCAAAGTTAAAATACCAGATTTCTGCAATTCTTTTACAATCAATCTTTTTTCATAACTAAACTTTTCAGCAATTACTTGCATATAAACTTCTTCAGTATTTTCTGCTTTTGTGTATACCACTTTTTTAAGTTCTGTATTTTCAAAAACTACTACCATTAATAAATGATGATGAGCAATTTTTTTTAGATAAGGCAATTGTCGTTCTAAAGCATACTGAGACTCAAAATTGGTGAACAGAATTAGTAAACTACGTTGCTTTATTTTATGGCGAATATGAGCATACAAACCTTCATAATCGGCATCCAAAAAATGGGTTTGTTCTTTATACAAAGCATCTAAAATAGCTTGCATTTGTATATTGTTTCTGTTCGCAGGAATAAAAGTATTTAGTTGATTGGCAAAAGATAAAAGTCCAACTTTATCTTGCTTATTTAAAGCTACATTGCTTACAACCAATGAGGCATTGATGGCATAATCTAGCAAATGCATCCCATTAAAAGGCATTCGCATGTTACGACTTTTGTCAATTAAACAATATACTTGTTGGCTTTTTTCATCAACATACGTATTCACCATTACTTGATTTTTTCTAGCAGTTGCCTTCCAGTTAATGGTTCTATAATCATCGCCTCTTACATAATCTTTAATTTGCTCAAACTCAACACTACTTCCAAGCTTTCGCATTTTCTTAGTTCCTGTTTCATTCAATCTATTTCCAATTGCATGTAAACTGTATTTCTTCATTTGTAAATAAGAAGGATACACAAATACAGTTTGCTGAGAAGGAAAACTAAATCTACGTTGTACCATTTGCATTGGACTCGTAACGAAAGCTTGAATTTTACCAAACAAATATTCTCCACGTTGTACAGGACGCAACTCGTATTGCAATATTTTCTTTTCAAACTTATCCATACTCAACAATCGTTGCCAATTTCTTTCTTGAAATTGAAAAGGCAATTCATCTATAATTTTCAACGCAATTGAAAAAGCATAATTATTATAAAACTGAAGCTGCACAGGGTTTTTATCACCATTGCTAAAACGTTCTTTACAAATTCTTCCTGCTAATAAAGCCTTACGCTTGGCATATAACAATACAATATCAACAACAATACTACAACATACAAATAGCAACAAAAGCTGAGCAATTACAAATATGACATTAAAATAAAATGAAATAGCAAAACAGCCTACTACTATAGAAAGAGCTAGATAAGCTCTTCTAGTAAGGTAAAAAGATTGGTACAATAAGCTGATTTTTTGTTTCACTATCTTGGTATTTCAATTGCATGAATGACTTGTTGTATCACATCGTCTGTAGAAATGCCTTCCATCTCTTTTTCTGGTGTTAACAAAATACGATGACGCAAAACATATGGCGTAACATAAACCACATCTTCGGGTGTAACAAAATCTCTACCACTCATACCTGCAATGGCTTTGGCTGCATTCATAATTGCCAATGATGCCCTTGTTGATGCACCTAAGAAAATTGATTTATGGCTACGTGTAGTAACTATAATTTTTGCTATATACTGTAAAAGTTGATCTTCTATAATGATACCTTTTACCAACTGTCTAACTTCTTTAATTTGTTGTGCAGTTAATACTGCTTGTATGTTTTGAAAAATTTGTTGATTACCCAATTCATGAAAACGAGAGAGTATTTTAAACTCTTGTTCTTCATTAGGATAAGGCACATTAATCTTAAACAAAAAACGATCTAATTGTGCTTCTGGTAAACGATAAGTTCCCTCGTACTCAATTGGGTTTTGAGTTGCAATAACCATGAATGGAGGTTCCATTATATAAGTTTGCCCATCCATGGTTACTTGCCTTTCTTCCATTATTTCAAACAAAGCAGCTTGCGTTTTTGCTGGTGCTCTATTAATTTCATCGATCAACACAATGTTAGAAAAAATAGGACCACGTTTAAATTCAAACTTACTTTCATTTGGGTTGTAAATTGAAGTGCCCAACACATCGCTTGGCATTAAATCTGGCGTAAACTGAATTCTACTAAATTGTACATCTACACATTTTGCAACCAATCGAGCAGTTAATGTTTTTGCCACACCAGGTGCTCCTTCTATAATAACATGACCATCAGCTAGTATAGCTGCAATAATCATTTTAACCATATCGTCTTGCCCAACAATTACTTTTCGTAACTCATTGCTAATTGCTGTAATAGCATGATTTAGTTGAGACAAATCGGTTCTTTGTTCAAAAATTGGTGCTTCCATTAGGCTGTATTTTTATAAAATTGATTGAATTGTTGATAATAAGAATTGAGTTGTTGTTGCGATATTTTACTAGCTATTTGTATTGCTTGTATACTATTTACCAATTGTTCAACTTCTACTTGAGTAACTCCAGATTTACCACTAAGTTGCTCAATAAATGTATTGTTTAAATTTGAAGTATTGATAAAATATTTGCTGCGTATATGCTCTAAAAAATAAGTACACATTTTTTGAGCAAGATTTAAATGGTCTTGCTTTTCAAAATATAATTTTCCAATTGTTTTTACAAAATCTAAAGATTCATTTTTAGATTTTTCAATTACAGGAATTGGACGTTGATTGCGTTTAACATTCAACAATAAATACATTGTTAATATGGCTATAGCAAGCCAAAACGCCCATCTAAATGCTCTTATGCTTAACAACACTCTTAGAGGAGAAGGTTTTTTAGCCTCTTCATTTTTATTCAACTTGTAAATAAAATACTCATCCCAAATAACATGTTTTGTTGTAGTTGGAAATAGAGCAACCGTTTTTTCTAAATAACCAATATTGTTTTTATGCAACAAAAAATAATTGCTAAATAAAAACGGATTGTTGTGTAAATAAATATTTCCTTTTTTATTTGAAGCAGTAATAAAATTTATATCCTCATCTATACTTGTACCCAATATTCTATAATAATTGGTATCTATATTTCTAAAAGTATTGCTAAATGTATAACCAGGATATGTGTATGCTGTGTCTTTAAAAAATATAGGTTTATTTAAATAAACAATTGGCTTTGTAGCAAACTGATTGCTGTTTCTAAAATTTTCGTTGCCAATATTTATATCAAAATAGTTTAGGGCTATTTCATTCATTGTTGGAGAAATAATTAATATACTATTTCCATTTTCTACAAATCGATTCAACAATTCCATTTCACCAGCTTCTGGATTAAAATGCTGTGTAACCAATATAAATAATGCATTCTTAGTTGCAGTATCGTTTTTATAATACCATTCCAGTGGCGATTGCTTGTTAATTTCTA
>JAGOUF010000197.1 GCA_018061385.1 Chitinophagaceae bacterium
CATAGGCAAACAGTTACACATAGTAATGATGAATTGGTATTTTACACAAACCAATGAAACAGTTTGGTTAAGTACTGCACCAAATAGCAGAGCAGAAACATTTTATAAAATGAATGGTTGGCAAGTGGTAGGAGTGTATGGAAGGGGAGAAATAAAATTTGAAATGAATGCTAAAGATTGGGCAAATGGTTCTAATATCAGCCCAATAAAGTTGCAATAGTACAAGTGTGCGACGCAACTAAAGATCAATAGAAATACAACAGTTGGTAACCAAAAGATTATAAAATATGCACTGTAACTCAATAGAATTAAGGATAAACATTAAAAATGGGTCATCCGTGTTCAAAGAGTTACCTTTGCCGCAAATTTTTATAAGTAATGATAACATTTAGTGAGTTAGGATTGGATGAAAGATTGGTTAAGGCAACCGATAAGTTGGGGTATGTGAACCCAACTCCAATTCAAGAAAAGAGTATTCCAGTTTTATTGAGTGGAACCAAAGACATGATTGGTTTGGCTCAAACTGGTACAGGTAAAACAGCAGCATTTGGATTGCCATTGTTGCATTTGGTTGATTCAAAATCAAGAGTTGCTCAAGCATTGGTAGTTTGTCCAACAAGAGAACTGTGTATGCAAATTGTAACAGAGTTGGAAAACTTTAAGCAATTTATGACAGGCATGAACATAGTTGCTGTATATGGTGGTGCAAGTATTGGTATGCAAATTAGAGATTTGAAACGTGGTGTTCAAATTGTTGTAGCAACACCTGGGCGTTTAATTGATTTAATTGAAAGAAAAGCAATTGACCTTGAAGAAATAAAATATGTAGTGTTAGACGAGGCTGATGAAATGTTGAACATGGGCTTTAAAGAAGACATTGAATTCATTTTGCAGAACACACCTAAAAGAGAAGCAACTTGGTTGTTTAGTGCAACCATGCCTGCAGAAATTAAACGAGTGAGTAAAAAGTACATGAAAGATCCTTTTGAAATTACTGTTGGAAAAACCAATAGTGGCAGCAAAAATATCGATCATCAGTTCTTTGTAGTAAACTCTCATCATCGGTACGAAGCATTGAAAAGATTAATTGATTTTAATCCGGGTATTTATGGTATCATTTTTACACGTACCAAATTAGATGCTCAAAATATTGCTGAAAAATTAACTAGAGATGGTTATGATATTGATGCTTTACATGGCGATTTAACCCAACAACAACGTGATAAAGTGATGGGTGCTTTTCGTGAAAAAAGTTTACAACTATTGGTAGCTACAGATGTGGCTGCTCGTGGTATTGACGTAAAGGAGATTTCTCACGTTATTAACTTTGAATTGCCCGATGATATTGAAGTGTACACACATAGAAGTGGTAGAACAGGACGTGCAGGAAGTTTGGGTATTTGTATGAGTATTGTAATGAATAAAGACGTTTACAAAATTCGTTCAATAGAAAAAATGGTTCAAGTTAAATTCAATAAACTTGAATTACCAAGTGGTAAAGATGTTTGTAGAAAACAGTTTTTCTCTGTAATGGAAAAATTAATAAGTACTGATATTAGCCATGGCGATTACACTACTTATTTACCCATGTTACAAGAAAAATTTGCCGATGTTACTAAAGAAGAAATTCTTACACGTATGGCAGCATTGGAGTTTGATCGTTTTTTAAAGTACTATGAAAATGCAGAAGACTTAAATTTAAGAGCTGCACCAGTAAGAGAAAGAAGAGAATTTAGAGATGCACCTTCTTCTTCTGATAGAGGAGATAGAGGCGGAAGACAACGAATTGGTGGTGATGATGATAGAAGAAGATCTACAACTACACAATACAGCGATGGCGATACCATGCGTTTGTTTGTAAACCTTGGAACAAAAGATGGGTTTTATAAAGCTAGTTTCTTACAGTTTATTTTAGACTTGAGCGATTTACCAAAATCGGCTCTTGGAAGAATTGATATGAAAGAAATGAATAGCTGGGTAGAAGTGGATAAAAAAGTGGCGAATCAAATGATTAAATCTGTTGATGGTAAAAATTATCGTGGCAGAAAAATTAGAATGAACGACGCAAATAGCAGATAAATAGTTTTAAGTTATAAGTAGTTAGTTGCAGGTGATTGCCTGCTCACCTGCAACTATGCTATGTTACTTAAAATTAATTACTTAATACTTATAACTGATAACAAAAAATGGAGCAAGCAATCTCTCACAAAGAATCTATACTAAATGTATGGAACAAAAAGCCTTTAATTATTTCTGGTCCTTGCAGTGCCGAAACTGAAGAACAAGTTTTAACAACTGCACAAGGCTTAGCAGCAACTGGTAAAGTAAATTTATTACGTGCAGGTATTTGGAAACCAAGAACAAGGCCTGGACAATTTGAAGGCATTGGCGTTAAAGGTTTACCTTGGATGGCTAAGGCAAAAGCATTAACTGGCTTACCTATTACAGTAGAAGTAGCCACTGCAAAACAAGTAGAAGATGCATTAAATTTTGATGTAGATGTTTTGTGGATTGGTGCAAGAACAACTGTTAACCCTTTCAGTGTTCAAGAAATTGCAGATGCTTTACGTGGTGTTGACGTGCCTGTACTAATTAAAAATCCCATTAATCCAGATTTAGAATTATGGACTGGTGCTGTTGAACGTGTAGCAAAAGCTGGCATTAAAAATATTGGCCTTATTCATCGTGGTTTTTCTTCTTATGGCAACACAGAATATAGAAATGCTCCTATGTGGCATTTGGCTATTGAAATGAAAAGAAGAAATCCAGATATGATGTTAATCTGCGATCCTTCTCATATTTGTGGACGAAGAGATATTTTGCAAGAAGTGATACAAACAAGTATCGATTTAGATTATGATGGTTTAATTATAGAATCTCATATAGATCCAGACAATGCTTGGAGCGATGCAAAACAACAAGTTACGCCTGCCGTTTTAGGTGAAATGTTAAGTAACATTATTTGGCGTAGAGAAAATGTTTCTAGCGAAGATTATCAAACCAACTTGGAAAAATTACGTCAACAAATTAATCAGTTAGATGATGAGTTGATGCAAATTTTAAGTCAGCGAATGAAGGTTGCTGAGAAAATTGGATTGTATAAAAAAGAAAACAACATCACTATTTTACAAACCAATCGTTGGAACGAAATTTTAGAAAAAGCTACTGCAAAAGGCGACAAAATTGGTTTAAGCAAAGAGTTTATTACACGTTATTTTGATGCAGTACACATGGAAAGTATCAATCACCAAAACAAGATTATGAATTCTTAAGTTGAAAATTTTAAGTGATAAGTTTTAAAACATATTTTGGCTTTACTTATAACTTACTACTTACTCTTTTTACTTTACACTTTTTACTTGTCACTTTACTTATCACTTACTACTTTGTGGTTAAACCATGGAAAAACAAACTTTCAAATTCAGCCAAGCATCTACCGATATTTATTTTGCTCATGGCATTAGCCATCTAAAAAATATTATCGAAGCTAAAAAAGTAATTTTCATTACCGATGAAAATGTATTTGCTGCACACTCCAAACGATTCAAAGGCTTTAATACAATTGTTTTAAAAGCAGGAGAGGAGTTTAAAATTCAATCGACTGTTGATACAATTGTTCAACAATTAATAGCTTTTGAAGCCGATAGAAAATCAATTTTAGTAGGCGTTGGTGGCGGTGTAATTACAGATATTACAGGTTATGTTGCATCTGTTTACATGCGTGGAATACAATTTGGTTTTGTTCCTACAACCTTGTTAGCGTTGGTAGATGCAAGCATTGGCGGCAAAAATGGAATTGATGTGGGCGTTTATAAAAACATTGTTGGCGTTACAAAACAACCTTCTTTTATTTTACACGATTTAGTCTTTTTAAATACATTGCCAGAAACAGAATGGCAAAATGGTTTTGCAGAAATTATTAAACATGCATGTATAAAAGATGCAGCCATGTTTAAAGAATTGCAAAGTCATTCTTTAAACTTTTATAAAACCAAAAAGAAAGAAGTTTGTGCATTGATACAACGCAATGCAAAAATTAAATTGAAAGTTGTGCAAGCCGATGAGTTTGAACAGGCCGATAGAAAGTTGCTAAATTTTGGTCATACATTGGGTCATGCTTTAGAAAATCAATATGAATTATCTCACGGTCAAGCTATTTCAATTGGTATGACATATGCTGCTGAAATTTCTCAAGAATTATTGGGTTTTAAACAAACAAATAATGTGGTTGAACTCTTAGAACAATATGGCTTGCCAACCTATGCAGTATACAATAAACAAAAGGTTTTTGATGTGTTGAAAATGGATAAGAAAAGAGCCAATCAAGAAATTAACTATATTCTTCTAGAAAAAATTGGGAAAGCAATTGTGTTACCCATTCCTTTAAACGATTTAGAAAAGATCATCTCAAATTTATAATTTTCATCGTGGCTATGAAGGTTTCAATTCAACCATCAATTTTAACTGGAAATATTTTTGCACCAGCTTCTAAAAGTTCCATGCAAAGGGCTTGTGCTGCTGCATTGATAAGAAATGGAGAAAGTATCATTCACAATCCTGGAGTTAGCAACGATGATAAAGCTGCATTGGATATTATTCAAAAATTGGGAGCTGAATTAATTATTAACAATGAAGAATTAATCATTAAAAGTTCAGGGGTAAACCCAAAACTCCCCCCTTCAGGGGATAGGGGTATTAATTGTGGTGAAAGCGGATTAAGCATTAGAATGTTTACACCAATTGTTGCATTAAGCAATGAAGCAATTACCATTGATGGAAAAGGAAGTTTATTAACAAGACCAATGGATTTTTTTGATGAAATTTTGCCACAACTTTCTGTTGAAGTAAAAAGCAATCAAGGCAAGTTGCCATTGCAAATAAAAGGACCAATTCAACCAAAAAATATTACTGTTGACGGAAGTCTAAGTTCTCAATTTTTAACAGGATTGTTAATGGCTTATGCAGGAGCCTCCTTAAATCCCTACAAAGGAGGGAGTCTAGAATCTAATGGTCAAGATGAATCAGTAACTATTACAGTTACAAACCTAAAAAGCAAACCATACATTGATTTGACTTTAGAAGTCATGAAGCAATTTGGCTTAAATGTTCCAATTAACAACAACTACGAATCATTCACTTTTCACAATCAACCAATTAACCAATCAACCAATCAACAAATTAATTATACTGTAGAAGGAGATTGGAGTGGTGCAGCTTTTTTATTGGTTGCAGGTGCTATTGCATCAAAAAACAGGATTGAAATTAAAGGGTTAGATGTGTTTTCAACACAAGCCGATAAAGCAATATTGCAAGCTTTAATGGATTGTGGTTGTAATATTTCTGTTCAGCCAGAAATAATAGAAGTTGGTTTGCCTGCATCGGGAATTGCCGGTTTAAAAGCCTTTCAGTTCAATGCAACAGATTGCCCAGATCTGTTTCCACCATTGGTTGCATTGGCAGCTTATTGCAATGGAACAACAGTAATAGAAGGGGTTAGCAGATTGGCT
>JAGOUF010000198.1 GCA_018061385.1 Chitinophagaceae bacterium
ACAAGAATATCAATTAGTGGCTGGTGGAAAAACTACAATTTATAAAGCTTTTGTACCTGCAATGCACTAATTTTTTTTAACTTATTCACACCAACTAAAAAAAGCCATTTGCCACTAAGGCATTTACGCTTATTTTTGCCAAAATTATTATAATAATGAAATTGAATCGTCGTACTATAGTGTTTGCAGTAATTTTAATAGCAGCAACTACATTAATAAAATTTATTTGTGCTCCAATATTTGGATTAAGTGGCTTTAGTTCAATTATAGCTATTGCATTATTTGCAGGAATGAGTGCTAAACAAAAAAATACATCGTTCCTATTACCATTGGTTGCATTGTTAATTAGCGATGTTATTATTGAAGGATTGTATCAATTAAACTTGTTTAGTTTTCATGGTATTTATAAATATCAGTTACTAAATTATGCAATTTTATTGCTTGTAACATTAATAGGTTGGGCAATAAAAGGCAAGAATATTGCTTCTATTGCCATTGCTTCTTTTGCAGCACCAACTATGTTCTTTTTGTTTTCAAACTTTAGTGTTTGGTTTTTTAGTACAACGATGTACACAAAAGATTTTAGTGGATTAATGATGTGTTACGAAGCAGGTTTACCTTTTTATCGCAATGCATTAATTTCAACTTTCTTATTAGTTCCTGCAATTATGTTTGCATACAATTATATTGTAGAATCAAAAAAACAAATTGCTTTAAGTTAATCTCAATCAAATTATTGATATTGCTAAAAGGTCTAGTACAACATTGTATTAGACCTTTTTATTTAACTTGAGTTTTATGTGGTTTGAAATTAATCGTCTAATAAACGAGCTAAATTAATTAATTCATTTTGTTTGTAAATATTGCTGTCCAACGTAAAACATTTGCTAGTTTCTTCTAACAACATTTGTATAGTACGTTTATGAGAAATTGGTTTAAAGTAGCTTGGAGTAGAGGTTACAGCAATTCGTTTAAAATAATTGTCCATTTCTGTATGGCCATAAGCTTGTCCTGTAATTGCATCTACATAAAACAATATTTTTTCTTGAGGATGACCAATGTAACTGCTTGGGTCGTGATCCCTTTCATAAAAAGCAATCATCATTTGTTTGGGAATATTAATAATTTTTGCATTGATATCTAACAACTCACAAACTACTTGATAAATAATGGCATTGGTAATGGCATTTCCTTTTTTTGTTTCTAACACTTTATGAATATAAAATTCATCGGGATAGCCATAATTTACTTCACTACCTTTTAAATTGTAGTAATTAAAAATAATACTAGTAAGAACATTGGCATGTTCAAGTGGCGTTAAATAGTTGTTCAATTCTAACCAAACATTTCGTCTTATTTTTTCAATATCTTGTAATACAGGTGTAGTTTGTAATTCGGGATATTGAAATTTAGCAACCAACAAAGCTCCAAACAATAAATCGTTATAAGCACTGTCTCTCCACTCTTTTAAATCATTGGTTAAATCGGTAAAATGCAATCTATGAATTAATTGTTCAATTCTACCTTGAATACTTTCGTTGAAAGTATTCTCCCAAAGGTCTTCTAAGTTGGGAATAATGCCTCTGCCAAAATCGATGATTCTATTAGAAACTGTTGAGTACACTTCTTCATCTGGATCATCGATTAACGTGAAAAGTGCATTAATTTCTTTGGTCTCCACCATAGGGTTTAAGTTTTTGTTATGGAAGACAGTTCTACAACATTTTGTTGTTTGAATATTGATCAACCAATTACACAATTCAAACTACGTTAAAATTTTGTGAAGCATCAAGTATAAGTTATTCAACACATGTGGAAATGTATGTACAATGCCTTTTGTTGAGACTTTCTGTTAAAAACTAATAGAAAATAGAAACTGAATGAAATGATGACACAAATCATACATAATTTTAAATTTATACGACTATATTGCAGCGTTAAATAAAACCCCTTTCATGTCATCGTCAGTTTTACCAAAATTTCCGGTAGTAAAAGAAAGTTTACATGCCGAATTAAGAAGAAGAGTTCAACAATATTTCGACGAAAATGGTATATCTGCAACTGGTAATATTAGCTTATTTAGCAAGGCTATTATATTGGTTACAGCATTCGTTGTTGTATATGTTCATTTAATATTTTTTACACCACATTGGTATATTGCCATTCCTGAATGTATTGTTTTAGGAGGTTTAATTGCTGCAATTGGTTTTAATATTATGCACGATGGCAGCCATGGTAGTTTTAGTAAACATAAATGGAAAAATAAATTGGCTGCTGCATCTTTAAGTATGATGGGTGCCAATCATTTTTTGTGGAATATGAAGCACAACATGATTCATCACAGTTTTACCAATGTAGATGGTGTTGATGATGATATTGAAGTTGGCGTACTTATGAGAATGGCCCCCACACAAAAAAAATTATTCCTACATCGTTTTCAACATTTTTATTTTTGGTTTTTGTACATGTTATTGTATGTGTTTTGGATATTTTTTACAGACTATAAAAAGTATTTCTCTCAACGCATTGGCGATATTCCTTTAAAGAAAATGGAATTAAAAGATCATATTGAATTTTGGGTAACCAAAGTTTATCATGGTATTGTATTTATTGCCTTACCAATATTCATGGTAGGTTGGGTAAATTGGTTGGTGGGTTTTGCAGTGGCAACTATGTTTTCTGGTTTTGTGTTAAGCATTGTTTTTCAATTGGCACATACTGTAGAGCATACAGAATTTCCTGTTGCAGATATTGAAAGCCATAAATTACCCGACGAATTTGCTGCTCATCAAATTAAAACAACTGCAAACTTTGCTACCAAAAATAAATTGGTAAGTTGGTTGGTGGGTGGTTTGAATTTTCAAATTGAGCACCATTTATTTCCGAAAATTTCCCATGTACATTATCCTGCAATTAGCAGTATTGTAAAATCTGTTTGTCAAGAATATCAACTACACTACATTGAATATCCAACAGTAAGAAGAGCAGTTGTTGCACATGTTCGTTTTTTAAAGCAAATGGGAACAACGCCTTAAAATAAAAGTTTAAATTATTAATTGAAAACTCCAACATAAGTTTGGAGTTTTTTTATTTCTTTGTAGCATGACGAAAAAGATTGTAATAGCTGCATTAGCAACTGTTGTAATGATAGTTGTAATGCGTTGGATGGGAATTGGTTTAATAAGCAATGTAAGTCCTTTGGGAATTGTTAGTTTTGAATTGGCACCTAATTTTAGTGCAGCTAAAGAAATTGTAACATCTGTTGGACAACGCCCATTGCAATGGAATGTGGGTATAGATTTTATATTCATATTGGCCTACACATTTTTCTTTTTCTTTTGTTGCAAGGCGTTGATGAATAGTTTTAGATCGTCTGGTTTAAGAACGCTTGGATTCATTTTTTTAGAGTTGAGTGTATTGATAGGTGTATTGGATTTTATTGAAAACGTGGCCATGCTAATTACCTTAGGTGGATATGGCACAGACTTAAGTGTAAGTGTTAGCAAATGGGCTGCTATACTTAAGTTTAGCCTTCTTGCATTGGTAGTAGTTTACATCTTAGTTGCATCGATATTGGTGTACTTAATTTCAAAGAAAAAAGTGTAATGTTTATTCCTAAAAAAAATATTATTGCCGGACGCAACCCTGTTGTTGAAGCTTTAAAAAACAAACAAACAATCGATAAAATTCTGTTATCGAAAAATGCAAGTGGTGATGTTGTGCATGAAATTAGAACATTGGCTAAAGAACAAAATGTGCCTATTCAATATGTACCTGTACAAAAAATTAATAGCTTAACCAATGTGCAACATCAAGGTATAATTGCTTTTAAAAGTGCAGTACGTTACCAAGATTTACAACAAGTAATAGATTTTGTAATTGGCAATGGCGAAGTGCCATTGTTTATTATTTTAGATGGTGTAACAGATGTTAGAAATATTGGTGCAATTGCACGTACAGCTGTTTGTTGTGGTGCACAAGCAATTATTATTCCCGATAAAGGTGTTGGTGCTTTAAATGAAGATGCTGTAAAAACAAGTGCTGGTGCTTTAGAGCAAATTAATATTTGCAGAGTAAACAGTTTAATGAAAACTGTAGATGAATTGCATTTGAATGGCATTAAAGTGTATGCAAGTGAAATGACAGCTACTAAAAAGTTATTTGAACTAGAATTGAAAGAACCCTCTGCAATAATAATGGGAAGTGAAGACAAAGGCGTTTTTCCTGGATTGATGAAAATTTGTGATGAAAAATTTACAATTCCAATGGTAAACAATTTTGAAAGTTTGAATGTAAGCGTTGCTGCAGGAATGATTTTATATGAAACCATGAAGCAGAGAGTGGGTTAGGAGTTGTAAGTTTTGAGCTGATCATTATAATTAATAAGTATGTCTTTTATTCAATCATCAATCACCAATCACTATTCACCACTTACTACTCATTTAGTTGAATGTCCTCGTGATGCTATGCAAGGTTGGAAGCATTTCATTAAGACGGAAGATAAAATTCGATACATCAATTCATTATTGAAAGTTGGTTTTCATACCATAGATTTTGGAAGTTTTGTTTCGCCGAAAGCAATTCCTCAAATGGCTGATACGAAGGAAGTATTGAATGGTTTAAGGTTGAATGTTGAAGGTTCAAAGTTACTTGCTATTGTAGCTAACCAACGTGGTGCATCAGAGGCGGTATTGTTTAATGAAATTACTTATTTGGGTTTTCCTTTTTCTATTTCCCCAACATTTCAGCAACGCAATACAAACAGTACCATTGAAGAAAGTTTAGTTAGGGTTGATGAAATACAAGAACTGTGTATAAAGCACAACAAACAAATGGTGGTGTATTTAAGTATGGGTTTTGGAAATCCTTATGGAGATGAATACAATGAAAATATTTTGTTGCATTGGGCCGATGAAATGGTAAAAAGAGACATCCAAATTATTTCATTGTCAGATACTGTTGGTGTTGCAACACCACAGCAAATTTCAGTAGCATTAGAAACATTAATTCCAAAATATCCAACAACAGAAATTGGTGTTCATTTACATTCTACAGTAAACAATTTTAAAGAAAAATTGGCCACAGCTGTAGCTGCAGGTTGTACACGTTTTGATGGTGCATTAAAAGGTATTGGTGGTTGCCCAATGGCTCAAGACGATTTGGTTGGTAATATGAATACAGAATTAATGATTCCTTATTTAGAAGAAAAGGGGTTATTAAATGGATTGAATAAAGAAGCCTTAGCAGAAAGCTTACAAATTGCTAGCGAAATATTTGTATAGAAAACTTCAATTTTACAAACGCATTTTTGTTGATTAAAGTTATAGGGTTGCAGGGTGTGACACATACAGTGTTGATTAAAGTACTTACAGCTAGTTACATAATTATTTCTACATGTTGTTTTTCTACATCTTTGCAATCTCTCAATACAAAAAAGTATGGTTAAATTTCATTATGAGTTTGATATAAAAGCACTTCCTGAATCCATTGCTC
>JAGOUF010000199.1 GCA_018061385.1 Chitinophagaceae bacterium
TGGCAACTAAAATAATGCATGCAAACTGGTATTTAGCAGCAGAATATTATTATTTACACTTTCAATACAATGGTTGGTTTAGCATTGCTGGCTTAGGATTGTTATTGAGCATTTTAGATCAAACTATGATTAACAAGTTTAAAAACAATATTTTAATACTTGTTGCAGCAGTTTTGCCAACTTATTTTTTATCTACGTTATGGATGAAAATGCCCATGTGGTTGTATGGAGTAATTGTAGTGGCTTCTTTAGCTCAACTTTTTATTTGGGTAAAAATTTTATTACAATTTGTTCCTATGATAAAAATGGATACTAGACTTACGTCAATAGGTAAAAAAATATTGTTACTTTCGGCCATAGCTTGTAGCATTAAAATACTTTTACAAGCAGGATCTGTAATACCAGAATTAAGCAAATTGGCTTTTGGATATAGACCAATTGTAATTGGTTATTTGCACTTGGTATTATTGGGCGTTATTACACTATTTATTTTAGGTTATTTATTCAGCTTATCGCTTATTAAAATAAACAAAAAAGCAATTATTGGTTTGGTTGTATTTACTGTTGGAATAGTTTTAAACGAGCTGTCATTAATGTTACAAGGCGTTAGTGCTATTATTGGCAACAATGCAATTCCTTTTATGAATGAAATATTATTGGCCGTTGCATGTATTATGTTTAGTGGATTGCTGCTGTTAAACATTGCCCAATCTAATAAAACTGATTTAGCTCATACTTCATAAAAGAAACGATATTGTTTTTTGCACAAATAATTTTACATGATTTCACAAGAACAAACTTTAGCTTCAATAGTTACAGCAGATTACAAAACTGCAACCGTATTAGAAAAATATCACTTAGATTTTTGCTGTAAAGGAAAAAGAACATTGGCAGATGCATGTATAGAAAAAGGAATTAAAATAGAAAGTATTACTGCCGAGTTAGAGCAAATTACTCAACAACAAACAAGTGTTCATTTGCCATTTGATGCAATGACAGCAGAACAATTAATTGGTTATATTGTAACGCATCATCATTTCTATGTAAAACAAGCTATTCCACAAATATTGCCAAGGCTAGAAAAAATTGTATTTAAACATGGCGAAAGGTTTCCTCACATGCTTAAAGTATTGCAATTATTTCAAGCATTACAAGAAGAGCTTTTATTGCACTTACAAAAAGAAGAAACCGTTTTATTTCCAAGAATTAAAGAATTAGAAATTGCAAGAAATAACAACATAAATCAACCTGCTGCTGGTTATATCAATCATCCAATATTACAAATGGAAACTGAACATGAACATGCAGGATCTTTAATGGAAGAAATTTGTACTTTAACCAATGGCTACACTCCATCTGCAATGGCTTGTACAACACATAGAATTTGTTTAGAAGAATTAAAACAATTTGAAGCCGATTTACATAAACATGTACATCTTGAAAATTATATTTTATTTCCAAAAGCAAAATTATTGATTGAAAACTAGTTGTATACTTTCCTAACTAAAGAGGTAGAAAATCTCCAATAATGAACTCATTAAAGGAGATTTTTTATTTAACCAATTGCATCAATCAATTCCTTATAAACAAAAAATGAAACTCGTATTTTTACTGCATGTATAAACTTTTTTCAATATTAATTACAGCCTATTTTTTTAGTGGTACAATTAATTATACCAACATTAAATTGGGTAGCACAAACCTGCAAATACAAACAACCACATTTGGTGAAGGAAGTAGTACAATTTGTTTCATCAATTTACATTCTGATGAAACTACTAGCATTGAAGCTTGTACCAACTTTTTAAACAACAGCAATGGCAAACTCATACAATTAAAACATTTGCCACAAAGAAATATTGAATTTAAGTTAGACAATAAAAAATACGTGATAGACCCTAACAGAATATTCACCAAAAAAGGTATTGAAGCCACACTAAAAAAATTATCAAGCTACAATGAAAATGCTGTATTACAGGTTGAACAATTCTCCAATAATATTATTGCACAAATAAATAATAGTACGATGATTGTTGCTTTACACAACAATGGTAACAAAGGCTTATCTATTAAAAGCTATATAAAAGGTGGTGCAGAATATGCCAACACTGAACAAGTTTATGTAAACAATTTAATGGATGAAGATGATTTTATTTATACCACAGATTTAAAAGTATTTAACTATTTAAAAAGTAAAAATATAAATGTGGTTTTACAAAAAGCAATTGGTGCAGTAGACGATGGTTCTCTATCGGTTTATGCAGGCTTACATAAAATACCATACATAAATATTGAAGCACAGCATGGGCATTTAAAAGAGCAAATTGAAATGCTTAAAACAATAGAACCATTACTGAAGGAATATTAAAAAAAGCTACAAACCTCATAAGCCGGATTCTGTTTCTAAACTATCATTTATCTTGCTGTAACATTACTGTTACAATCTTGCTGCCTACCCTGAAACCTGTTTAATAAAATTAAACATTGAACGAGTAGCTCTCAAAGGTTTCTATACGTGGCATTACAACATTCAAGGTTTACCCATGTAATACATTACTGCAAAACATTGTGAGCTTTTACCTCACATTTTCACCTTTTCCACGGTTAAATGGTAGTTATTTTCTGTGGCACTTTCTCTTATTGTTTTTACTACAAGTAGCATAAACAATAGCCGGCTCTTAACCGGTGAATTACTCTTTGTTGTCCAGACTTTCCTTACTACTTTGCAGTAGTACGATAGTTCGGGTTTGTAGCAACTGCAAAAGTAATTGAATATTATTGTAAAATTGAAAACTTACACTTACCTTCATTTTTCACTAAAAACTACAAGCATGGGTTTACCAACCAACAATAAAAAAAACTCTACATTACCTGGTAATAATAGTAAAAGCAATAACGCTTCATCAAAATTTATTACCAAACCAGCAGGTAACTCCAAAGCTGTTGGAGCCTCTAAAAAACCTATTAAAACTGGTGGAACAAGAGGTAGTTAATGAATTAAACTTTATGGTTGGTGAAGACACCAACCTTTAGAAAAAGATGAACTTGATGTTCATCTTTTTTTGTTTGAATAGTTTGTTGTAGTATATATTTAAAATATAGCCAAAGGCAATAAAATACTACTTACGAAGCTACAAGCTTTATAAGAGCAAGAAACTAAACAGGTTTCTCCTAGAGCAAAATGATAATTAACTTAATTCCCGTGATACCTCTAAAAAATATTACCAAGAAGGAGAACTGTAAATGAATTGCTAACCTTCAATACAGTCAATTACAGCTTGCATTTGGTTGGGTGCAAACCATTGAATGATACTATCTTTTTTAAACCATGTCATTTGTCGTTTTGCGTAATGCCTTGTATTTTTTTTAAGCTCTTCAACTGCTGCTTCTAAAGTACATTCATGTTGTAAGTAAGCAAACAATTCTTTATACCCTACTGTTTGTAAAGCATTCAAATGCTTATGAGGAATAAGATTTTTTACTTCTTCCAATAAGCCATCTTGCAACATAATATCTACACGATGATTGATTCTCTCGTACAAAACGTCTCTTGATAATTCTAATCCGATTTTTATAATATTAAAGTTTCGTTGAGCCTTCTCTCCTTTTCTAAAGCTATTAATAGATTGCCCTGTTGCTTCTATAACTTCTAATGCTCTAATTAAACGATGTGGATTTTGCTGCTCGGCTGTTTGCCAAAATTCTGGATCTTTTAATTGTACTTGCTCTTGTAACCAAGCCAACCCATTGGCATCATATTGTTGCTGTATGGCATTTCTAATTGTTGTTGGAATATTCGGGATATTGTCTAACCCTTCGCAAAAGGCTTTTATATACAAACCTGTGCCACCAACCATTATAGCAATATTACTTTGCTGAAATATTTGTTGTACTGCATCTAGAGCATATTGCTCAAAAATAGCAGCATTTACATCTTCATGTATGGAATGTGAATTGATGAAATAATGTTGCACCTGACGCAACTCTTCATTCAATGGTTTTGCAACGCCAATAGTTAATTCTTGATAACATTGCCTACTATCGGCAGATATAATTTTTGTTTTAAAATGCTCTGCCAATTGTATTGCCAAACCAGTTTTGCCTATTGCAGTTGGCCCACAAACAATTACAACTGTTTTATTTTGCAAAGCATTTTAAATTTCAGTGTATATTAAAAATCTTCCTCTACATTATTGTCTTCTACTGTATCATCTTCATCGTCAGATTCAATGCTATCAACATCTTCGCCTTCTTTACCAAAACCTTCGGGTGTAACTTCACTTAAATCGTACTTTTCTTCAATGTCATTAAACTTATCGCCCAATAAACTTTTAGTACCATATTGCTGTGGACCAATCCCCTCTTTACGAGTTACAATTGGATATTCAACTTTTGAATTTTCTTCTTTACTTACATTAATCAACTCTACCAAGAATACCCAACCCTTTGCAAAATCGTACACATAAACAAATTTTTGATTGGTATTTTGCACCTCATTTCGAATAGGCGTTTCAACCATGTACAAAGGCGGAGCAACATATTCTTTATCGTACTTTTCAAAAGTAATTTCTCTGCCACGTAACCAATTATCGTTGCTTCTATAAAACGTTGCTTGATGTTTATTATCAAACTCAAAGGCCTTTAATATTGCAAAATGCAATGCTTCAAAAGTTTGTGTATGTTTAATTGCAATATCTCTATATACTGCATCATCTTCTTCTAAATAAACTCTAAACTTTAATATAGCCATAAAATAATTTCTAATTTACAATTGCCATTTAAACTTGTGGAATCAAATTAAGTGGCAAGATTTAAGATACGAAAATAGGGTTTATTAAATAGGTTGCAAATTGAGTTCCTTAGCTTTTATTAACATAAACTCATAAGCTGCAGTATAATTGTTTTCAATAACTCCATCTAATATGGCTTCTCTAATAGCATCTTTGATTTTACCAACTTCTCTGGATGGTTTTAAATTAAAAACTTCCATGATTAATTCACCACTAATTGGTGGCTGCCAATTGCGTAAATGATCATTTTCTTCAACCACTTTCATACGCTGTTTTACCAACTCAAAATTTTGTAAATATCGTTGTACTTTCTGTTTATTCTTGCTGGTGATATCGGCATTGCAAAGCAACATTAAAGCATCAATTTCATCGCCTGCATCAAACAACAAACGCCTAATGGCACTATCGGTAATATTTTTTTTGGTTAATGAAATAGGACGTAAGTGCAATGCCACAAGTTTTTGCACCAATCGCATTTTTTCGTTCAAAGGCAATTTTAATTGATTGAATATTTTAGGAACCATTCTTGCTCCTACAACTTCATGGCCATGAAAGGTCCAACCAAAACCTTCTTCAAAACGTTTGGTATTGGGTTTAGCAATATCATGCAATAAAGCAGCCCAACGCAACCACAAATCGTTGGTATGTTCACTAATATTATCA
>JAGOUF010000200.1 GCA_018061385.1 Chitinophagaceae bacterium
ATGGTACAACCATTTACAACGCACAACAAAATATTGCTTTTGCTCAATTAACTTGGGATAAAAAAGTTAAGCAACACGATTTGTTATTGGGTACAACTTTGCGTTACACCTACTACGATGACAATACAGTTTCAACACAAGATGTGTTACACACTACCAATAACCCAGATGAAATTATTTTGCCAGGAATTTTTTTACAAGATGAAATTTCGATAGCATCTTCACAAAAATTATTAATGGGTATACGATACGATTATAACAAAGTACATGGCAATATTTTCACCCCTAGATTGGCTTATAAATTAACCATCAACCCAAACAATATTCTTCGTTTAAATACAGGAACAGGATTTAGAGTAGTGAATTTATTTACAGAAGATCATGCTGCATTAACAGGTGCAAGAACTGTAGAAATTAAAGAATCTTTAGCACCAGAAAAAAGTTACAATATCAATCTAAATTATACAAAAAAAATATTCACAACCGCTGGAACAGCTATTAATATTGATTTTTCAACATGGTACACCTATTTTACCAACAGAATTGTAGCCGATTATGAAACAGACGTTAATAAAATTATTTACAATAATTTAAATGGTTATGCAGAAAGCAAAGGAATTTCAATTAACACAGATATTGCTTTTAAAAATGGTTTAAAAGTTATTGCAGGTGCAACTTATATGAATGTAGATATTGTAGAAAAAAATACAAGAACTCAACAATTACTTACAGAAAAGTTTACAGGAACTTGGGCAATTAGTTACACAATTTTACCATTAAAATTATCAATTGATTATACAGGAAATATTTATGGCCCAATGCGATTACCACTGCTTGGTTCACTTGATCCAAGAAATGAAAACTCTCCAACTTGGAGTATTCAAAACATACAATTTACCTATAAAGGATTGAATAAAGTAGAGTTGTATGGCGGTATAAAAAATTTATTAAACTGGACTCCCTTTAAAACCAACAATCCATTTTTAATTGCACGTACCAACGACCCTTTTGATAAAAATGTGCAATACAACTCCAATGGGCAAGTTGTTGCAACAAACAACAATCCGTATGCTTTAAGCTTCGATCCAAATTATGTATATGCACCATTACAAGGTTTACGCATATTTGCTGGCATAAGATATAACTTAAAATAAGTGTCGATTATTTTGGAACAACACACTTGTAATTACAGTTATCTTTGTTCTTGTGCTTTTATTAAAGCATTTAATTTTTATGATTGCGATAGATAATAAACTAATTAGTAACGAAGTTTTAGAAGAACAATTTGTTTGCGACCTTACCGCATGTAAAGGAGGTTGTTGTGAAGATGGTGATGCTGGTGCACCCTTAGAACTTTGGGAAAAAAAAGAAGTAGAAAAATACTACGAAATCGTTAAGCCCTACCTTACACAAGAAGGAATTAAAGAGGTAGAAAGACAAGGTTTATTTACATATGATAGAGAATTTGGTTGGGTAACACCTACTATTAATAGTGGAATTTGTGCTTATGGGAAAAAAGATGCCAAAGGTGTAATTCTTTGTGGGTTTGAACAAGCATATAACGATGGAAAAATTGGCTGGAAAAAACCACTGAGCTGCCATTTATTCCCCATAAAAATTAGCAAAAGCGATCTAGATCCAGATTTAGAATACGTTAATTACGAGCCAAGAGAAGATTTGTGTAGTGCTGCTTGTGGTTTAGGCAAAAAGCTAAAAGTGCCGGTTTATCAATTTTTAAAAGAAGCACTTATAAGAAAATATGGACAAGAGTTTTATGAAGCATTAAAAGCAAGTGCAGCACATTTAAACAAATAAATGACCCCAAAATGCTCATACAATATAAAAATTGGCTTTCTAGCTGTTTTATTTCATAAAAATTTGGCTAGAATAATTGTCAAATAGTAATTCACCCTTATCTTCGCCGTCCTTTCACAAAATAGTGGTATGGTGGCCGCTTTTGAGCTGAAACAAAAATTGTTGGTAAGTAAAAAAATAAGCAATGAAACAAACATTTCAACCACATAAACGTCGTAGAAAATCTGTACATGGTTTTCGTAAGCGTATGCAAACTGCAAACGGACGTAAAGTATTGGCAAGTCGCCGTGCAAAGGGTCGTAAGAAGCTTTCAGTTTCTGACGAAAGTGGATTAAAATAATTAAAATTATTTCCTCTTAAGAGGTACAATTCATTATATAAGTTCTGCCTTTATTGGCAGAACTTTTTTAGTTTTATATAGTTTATGGCTAAACCATTTTCATATTCAAAAGCAGAAAAGTTAAAAAGCAGGAAATTGCTTCAAGATGTTTTTGCCAACGGAAAATCGTTTTTGGTTTTTCCCATTAAAGTATTTTACTTGCCCATAGAACTTGGTGAGCAAACCAACACATTGCCTAAAATTGGTGTAGGCACAAGCAGCAGAAATTTTAAACAGGCTACTGATAGAAATAGAGTAAAACGTGTTTTAAGAGAGGCGTATAGATTGAATAAATTGCCTTTGCATAGTTTTTTAAACACACAGCCCAAAAGTGTAGCTGTATTTCTTTTATATATTGATAAAACTTTGCCTAAAGACAATATTGTACATCAAAAAATGTCTTTGGTATTGGATAAATTAATACAAGCCTTAAATTGAAAAAATTCTTAATTATATTAAGTTACCCTTTGTTACTGCTAATAAAAATTTATCAGTATGGCATTTCTCCACTCATTGGCCCTAAATGCAGATTTACACCAACCTGCTCACATTATGCTGCTGAAGCTTTACACAAACATGGATTGTTTAAAGGCTTTTGGTTGGCCATAAAAAGAATTAGTAAATGCCATCCAGGAGGAAGCAGTGGTTACGATCCTGTGCCTTAATCATCGTTTGCATTGTTTATGGCAATCGTATAAGCCATAATAAAAATTGCCCCTAAATTTTTGTGTGGTGGTACATAATCATCAAACCTTTCTTTACTTGTACCATAAAACTGAGGTTGTAAATTTTTCCAAATAATTGGCCAATCTAAATTCTTATTGGCTCTAAGTGCATTGGTAATTGATGTAATAATGCCAATGTTTACAGTACCTGTGCCGGTTTGTTTAGATGAAATAATATGAGCTCCTGGACAGGTTTCTAACACTTCACTTAACCGTTGATAACCTCCACAACTGCCCAACAAAATAACTTTTGCAGAAGATGGCAATTGATCGATGGTTGAACCAACAAAATAACTATGCCCTCTATGAATAACTACTGTAGGCTGCAAATCATTGTCTTCTAAGTATCTGCCCAAAGATTGTTGAGCTTTAAAGTCCAAATCTTGTTCGTTATCTAAAGGTTTGTTGCAATAAATGGTAATTGGCACTCCTTTTCTACTTGTTAAACTAACCCAATCTTCATCATCAGTTCTCTTCCATAACGATGGTGGATAATGTTTAAAAAAAGAATTAAATACACCTTTTCCATCTCTATCGCCATAGAAAAATTGTTGAATAATAATTCTTCCAGTGCTATCCTTCAACTCACTAATTGGCATTTTGTAAATAGCATTAATACCTAAACGTGCAGCAACATCTACCTTCTTGGTAGAATCCATAGATAAGAAAATAATATTCAAAAGATTGTAAATCGTTTGTCCACGTTGGTTTTGATTTATTTCACTTTGTTGTAAGTTTAAATCAATTTGATTTAGGATTAATTTTTTGATTGCAGAATTGTAAATACTTGCGTAAGAATTGGCTACATCTACAGCATCTTCTAAGCTTTTTGTATTTTCTAAACCCGTTACAAAGTCTCTCATTAATTTTTCTGCATTGGCTTTACTCATACGAGATAAAAAATCGTCTAGCGTATTGTAGTTGGCAGCTATTTTAATAAATTTTTTGTAGAAATCGTATTTCATCCATCCCAATAGTGTATCAGCATTGGGAGTTTTCATTTTCTCAAACATGCGTTTATAAACCCCCAAATAACTACTGGTATAAATTTCCTCTTCTCCCAAAACAGCTACATAATATAAATCCTTAGCAGATAATGGAGTTAAACATTTAAATCTTGTGCTTTCCAATTTCTCATCGTGTAAAGCATTAATTTCTGTAATGTATAATTCAACAGCTTTGCCCTTTAATTTATCTGTCAAGGTTTTCATCACCAACGGTGTATCGCCTTGTTTTACTCTTGCAGCATATTCAATTTGTGTATTTACCAATAGTTTAAAATAAGCAGTGCTATCGTTCAATGCTTTTCCAATTGAATCCATAGATATTTTATTCTTATACAAATTATCTAAAAAAGGAAAATACATTCTTCCAGTTTTCATTAAAGCAAGCATTCCGATTTTTTTAACCAATGGATGGCTAGATGCCTGAATTCTTTTACCTAAAGGATTTGGAGCTGCTGCATAGTTGTACAATTGTTCGGGATCGTTAAATGCTAAACTTGTAATTATACTATCTGCAAAAGAAGCTTGTGGATTTTGATTTAAGAGATTCATTGCTTTGTTAGGGTAACGATATATTTTCTTAAGCAACAACACATCTGCACATGACGCAACTCCAATGTTGCTTTTTAATGCAAAATTTTGTGTTAGTAAATCTCCTACTTCAAAATCGTATTTTTCAACTACTGACTTTATAGAAATGTGTTGCCATTCTAATTCCAAAGCTTCATCGTAACCTTTAATAATATCTAACAATAAATATCCTTTAATTAATCTGGTTTTATAACCAGAAATAAAAGAGGTGAGCATATCGTTTACACCACGTAGCCATTTGTATTTGCTATTGTCATCCACATTTTTATTGAGTTCTATTTTGGCTTGCAAATTATCAACCATAATATGCAATGCATCGTTGATAGCAATATTCAATGAATCGTTTTTTGTTGCTTTAAAAAAATCATCATCGGTACCATCCAATCTGGTAATTACTTTTTGATTGTTGTCTATATAATCGTGGTTTAATAAACGCATTGCAGGCACTTTGGGCATTGCAATAGGTGTTGTACCAATTGGTTGTGCAAATACAAACGCAGCACTTAAGCAAAATATTAAAACAACTAAACCTCGTTTCATCATAATTTCTATATTGAGCAAAAATAATTCCAAACTATTACTTCATTTGTTAATACACTTAACAATTACATAACTTATATAAAGTTGTTTGCAAGCTAGGAAGATTATTTTTGTGTAAACATAAGGTTAACAAATGGAATCCAAACCTAAACGCATTTTACTTGCAGATGATGAACCTGATATTTTAGAAATCATCAGTTATAACCTCACTCAACAAGGCTATGAAGTGTATACTGCAAAAAATGGAGATGAAGCATTGGATAAAGCAAAATTGTTAAATCCAGATTTAATAATTTTAGATATTATGATGCCCAAAAAAACAGGCATTGAAGTTTGTAAAATTTTAAGAACACAATCTATTTTTAAAAATACGCTCATTATTTTTTTAACAGC
>JAGOUF010000201.1 GCA_018061385.1 Chitinophagaceae bacterium
TGTAACTGTATTAATAAACATTCTTGTAAATCTCTTGCACCAATTCCTGGTGGATCGAATTGTTGTATTTGGCGAATAAGGGCTTCAACTTCTTTTTCGTTGGTAATTACATTTTGTCTAAAAGCCAAATCGTCTACAATGCTGCTCAATTCTCTTCTTAAATAACCATCATCATCTAAGCTACCAACAATTTGTTCGGCAACTTTAAATTTGCGTTCATCTAAATCTAACATGCCTAATTGATTAATGAGTAACTCGTAAAAACTTACTTCATTTTTAATTGGCAAAACCTTGCTATCATCCATTTCAGGATAATTGTCATCTTTCATTTTATAATCCCCAACTTCATCATCTCCATCTTGTACATAATCGGCAATATCTATGTTTTCATATTCCTCTTCGCTTCCATCTAATGGCTCATCATTGCTTTCAAATTCATCTTTTATATCGTCGCTAAATTCATCTTCCATGCCTTCTTCGCCTTGTTCCAATGCTGGGTTTTCTTCCAATTCTTCTTTTATTCTTTCTTCTAAATTGGCAGTAGGAATTTGCAGCAATTTCATTAACTGAATTTGCTGAGGCGATAATTTTTGTAATAGTTTTTGTTGTATCGACTGGCTTAAGCTCATCTATATAAATTTAATGTTTCAACTTTCACATTTTGAAACTTCAATTTGGCTGTAAATTTACATGCAAACTAAAGCAAGAATTACTTGAAACAGATTTGTTTATTTACGATTTTCTTTCTATATGCCGTTTTTAACAGTCAAGCACAACGATTGTTAAACAATCGCTTTAGTAATATTCAATTGAAAGATTCTGTAAAAGTTTTTACCAAGCCACTATCAATTATTCCAACAAATTTTTACAATAGCCAATTGGGTTTTATATGTAAAAAAGAATTGTTGTTAGAAAAGAAAACCAAGATTCCCTTTAGGTTTAGATTGGGCAGCTTGGCTTATACCAATATGTTGGAAGGAAAGAAGTATTAACTAATTATTTCCACACTGTTTCTACATCATTGTATCCTCTAATGGGAAAATTATTTTTTCTGTTTGAATTTTGAGCATAGCTACCACGTTTGGTATAAATAGCAATTGAACCACCACCACTTGTACCTGGTCCATCTAACGGATCAAACACTTTTATCATTGCTATATCGGCAGGATTTACAAAAATTGGATCCGTTGGACTAAGTCTAAATTCATCAATATATACATCTACCTTACTATTTCTTCTTGTAATATCATATCCACCTTCTTCATTGGGGTTAATTTGCATGCTAGGGATTTTTCCTCTCAAAAACTGAAAAACATCTACAGCACTCAGTAACTCAACATCATCAATTCCATCAAATACTTTTCCGCCTTTAAACAAACCAGTTGCATATTCATCATCAAATTTTTCAATCGCTTTTTTCTTACTCGATTTTACAACCACTTCTTGTAAAGTAAATTTTCCAGTAAATCGCTTTCCGTCAAGTGAGTATGGTTTAATTGTATCGGCAGCAATTAATTTTGGATGTCCTACATCTACAATTTGAGTATAAGAAACTAGTGGAGTAAAGGCCGAATCTATTGGTGTTTCCAAATCAATAAAAATATCTTTTTTAGATTTTCCTGTTTCAGAAAAAATAAATCTGGCAGTATCTGGAAAAGCCATTTTACCTATAGTAAATGCACCATCAATATTGGGTTGTATGGTATTTATATATGTTTCTTTACGCTTACTTAGCATAAAAAAAGTTAAGCCTTTTGATTTTTTGTTATAATCTCTCACCTTCCCTTTTATTGAAAAAAATGTTGGTTGAACTAGGAAATTTATGGCATAACGTCCATCGGGTAAAGTAGAATCTATTACCAAATCAAACGATGCATTGCCATTTAATAGTGGATAACGAAATTTCCAAATTCTAGTTTTTTGAATGTCTTCAATCCAAACATTCAACGTAAGAGCACTATGCTCTTTTGAAGTGTATTTATACAAACAATCTATACTAATGGTATCTTTTTTTTCGAAAGATTTTTTATTGATGGTTACATAAAGAGAATCGGCAGAAAATGCAAAATTGCAACAAAGAATACTTGCCAATAAAAAAGTTAGCTTCATGAAGTGAAAGTAAATATCATTTTCGATACTCGTAAACTGTTGGCTATTTTTTGCAAATTTTAGCAATTTCATCACATTATCATGCTTCATCTTTTAAATTTGCAGCCATGCGAATTGCAGTAAATACAAGGTTTTTATTAAAAAATAATTTGGAAGGTTATGGATATTATATTCATGAGCTAATGCAACGCATTACACAAACCCATACACAACACGAGTTTTTATTTGTATTTGATCGGCCTTTTGATGCTGCATTTATTTATGGAAAAAATGTTACAGCCAAAGTTTTAAAACCTACGGCAAGACATGCACTGTCGTTTAAAATTTGGTACGACATTCAATTTACATTGGCTGCAAAAAAATTTAAAGCCCATGTAATGGTTAGTTTAGATGGCTTTTGTAGTTTAACTACCAGCATTCCACAAGTATTGGCAGTTCACGATTTGGCTTTTATACATCACCCAAAACTTATTCCCTTTTGGCATTTATGGTATTATAAGTTGTACCAAAAAAAGTTTATCCAAAAAGCTGCTCAACTAGTTACAGTTAGTGAATTTAGTAAGCAAGATATTATCCATCAGTATAAAATAAACAGCAACAAAATTCATATTGTTGGCAATGCACCAAGAAAAAATTTTGTACCAATTAATAGTGCCAATAAAGAATATGCAAAAAAGCATTATGCCGAAGGTTGCGAATATTTTTTATTTGTTGGTGGCATACATCCAAGAAAAAATTTATTGCAATTGCTTAAAGCTTTTTCCCTTTTTAAAAAAAGACAATTGAGTAGCATGAAGTTGTTGGTTGCAGGAAAACTAGCTTGGCAATACAGCGATATCATTGAAAGGTTGAAAACCTATAAATATAGAGACGATGTTTTTTTATTGGATTATTTACCCGAAGGTGAATTGGCAAAAGTTACAGCTGCTGCTTATGCACTTATTTTTCCATCGGTTTTTGAAGGATTTGGAGTACCCATTATTGAAGCCATGCAATCAGGTGTACCAGTAGCTTGTAGCAATACCAGCAGTATGCCAGAAGTTGCAGGCAATGCAGCTTTATTCTTTGACCCATTAAACGAAACAGATATTGCACAACAAATGATGTTGCTGTATAAAGATGAAACATTAAGAACCCAATTAATACAACAAGGTTTTGAAAATGCCAAGCAATATTCTTGGAACACATCGGCTCAACAACTTTGGCAAATAATTGAACAAACAGCAACAATATAATCTATTGTACATTTGCTGCCATTTTACAAACATAAAATAAGCTTTCATGCCTCAATCAACCATTACCGTAGACGTACATTTAGATAAAGACAAAGTACCAGATCAAATTAATTGGACTGCTGATAATAGCAGTGCCGAAGCAATGCAAAAAGCCAAAGCCATGATGCTTTCTTTTTGGGATGGGGGCGATAAGAGTGCCCTAAGAATAGACCTATGGACCAAAGACATGATGGTTGATGAAATGGCAGATTTTTTCTACCAAACTTTTATGGGCATGGCCGATAGTTATAATAGAGCAACACACAACGAAGAAATGGTAAATGATATTAGAACCTTTGCAAAAGGTTTTTACAAAAAATTTAGAGATCAACAATTACAAGAAAACAAAGGATAACTTTAGCATAAATATATTGTTGGAATTAAAAAATTAAAATATGAGCTTAGAAACAGAAATAATGGTTTTATTAAAAGAAGCAATGAAAGCAAAAGACGAAGCTTCACTACGTGGAATTCGTGCCATTAAAGCAGAAATTATTAAAGCCAAAACAGAACCCGGTGCTGGTGGACAAATTACAGAAGAAGGCGAACTAAAATTGTTGCAAAAACTGGTGAAACAACGTAAAGACAGTTTAGAGATTTTCACCCAACAAAATCGTACAGATTTAGCTCAAAAAGAACAAGAAGAAATTGATATTATAGAAAAATTTTTGCCAAAACAAATGAACGAAGCTGAACTTGAAGCTGCATTACAAGCAATTATTGCACAAGTTGGTGCAAGCTCTGCAGCAGATTTAGGCAAAGTAATGGGCGTTGCAAGTAAACAACTTGCAGGCAAGGCCGATGGTAAAACCATTAGTGCAACTGTAAAAAAACTATTGAGCTAATTGTTGCTTTTAAATAGCTAAACCAAAAAATCCAAATGCGTTTGTACAAACGCATTTGGATTTTTTATTCAACCACTCATTTAGTGTAACATGTTTATAGATACATTGTGTATTATTTTACTTGTAACAGCTTGCATAAAGGGTTATAGCCGTGGTTTAATTGTAGCGGTATTTTCATTTTTTGCAATCTTTTTGGGCATTTTAGCATCTGTAAAATTAAGTGCAGTGGTAGCCAATTATTTACAAGAACATGCTAAATTAAGTTTGCAATTTTTACCATTTATTGCATTTGCTTTAGTTATGATTTCGGTAGCTATTCTTGTAAAATTTTTAGCCAAGATTATAGAAAAAACTGCTGAGTTTGTTTTAATGGGTTGGATAAATAAATTAGGTGGAATTTTGTTGTATGGCTTACTGTATTTTAGTGTGCTAAGTGTAAGTTTATTTTACTTAATTCATAGTGGTATCATTGGCATTGGCACTGTAGAAAGTTCTAGTTTTTACAAATACATTGAGCCCTTAGGACCCAAAACTGTAAATGCAGTTGGCTACATTATACCAATCTTTAAAAACTTGTTTATACAACTCAATAATTTTTTTACAGCAGTAGCAGCAAGCAACACTTAGTTTGTGTATAAAACAATACAATTAATTATGTACAAAATACAATAACTTAGCAGCATACACATTATGCTATTGTAAACAAGTTTGTTAACGATAGTAATTTTTAATTGTTTTTACCTTTATTTGTATTAAGCCACAAACCCTAGCTAAGAAATTAAAGAATGAATTACCAAATAAAAGAAAAAGATAAGTTTAAGTATTTAGAAGAAGGTGAAGGTGAACCTCTATTGCTGTTGCATGGATTGTTTGGTGCATTGAGCAATTTTGCAGACTTAATTGAACATTTTAGACAAACGCACAAAGTAATTGTGCCAATGCTTCCATTATTTGAATTAGATATTTTTCATACATCGGTTGGTGGTTTACAAAAACATGTACACAAGTTTATTGAAACCATGGGCTACAATAATATTCATTTATTGGGTAACTCTTTGGGTGGTCATGTAGGGTTGGTGCATGTGCTAAAATATCCTGAAAAAATTAAAACATTAACCTTAACAGGTAGTAGTGGTTTATTTGAAAATGGCATGGGAGATAGCTACCCCAAACGTGGCGACAAAGATTATATTCGTAAAA